>JABDII010000024.1 GCA_013003805.1 Gemmatimonadales bacterium | reverse complement strand
GGGTAGCTGAGTCCTGCGTCCCAGAGCAACAACACCTCTTTATCGCGCGGGGTCAGGGCGTGTAATGCCTCATGCATCCGCTCGACTTTCTCACTGTGTTCGACCAGGTCCTCTGCCGACCGCTGGGGCGACGTGAGTGGGGTCGGATCGCTCTTGAGCAAGGTCAGATGTCGCTTCCGGCGCACCGCGGCCCGGGCCTCATCGCGAGCCAGATTGGCTGCGACGGCGAAAATCCACGCCCGAGGCTTCTCTGGGCGGTGGGCCATGGCGCGGACGAACACCTCTTGAGCCAAGTCCTCCGCCCGATCCGGATCCCATACCTTGCGGTACAGGAATCGCACCACCGCAGCGTAGGTCGTCTCGTAGAGCTGTTCCAGGTTGTCGGTCACCCGCTGGCCTCCTCGCGTCTAGCGGCCCCTCGGCCCACTCTCGGGGCCCCTCTGGCCCACACTTGAGACGACCCAACTCCCTGACATTGCACAATCTGGCTCTCTCCGGGGTCTATCGCCTCCGGCGTTTCAGAAACACGCATCCGGTGTGCAGATTGGGGTCCTTGGGGGGCCAGTCGAAGCATAACGACGGCTTTGCCGTACGGCCATCCGCCCGCTTCCGCCCATGGAGGGTGCAGGCCACGCCGTCGTCTTCCAGGTAGCCACATGCCGAGATGATCTCGACTTCCACGGAGTCCTCGTCTTCGCGCTCAAACTTGCAGAGATATGGCGACTTCCGAGTTCGGAGTAGCGACTCCAGCTTGGTCTGACGCTCGGTGCAGAGGATCTCGATGATGAGATCCCGACAACACGCCGCGCCACGAGTGTTGTCGCCCGTGCGACAGCGTGCCTCCAGGCATGGGTTCTCGTCCGCGACAACCGGCAGTTGGCGCCGCGGAAGTGGAAGGTGGCGTTCCTTCATTTTGTGCCGGTCCATGATCACGAAGCGATCACCGCCCCCCCCCCCTTGCCGAGTCTGCCTCGACTGACGGCGCACACTCGGCGAGGGTCCGGCGAACCCGTGGGCGCCGCAATGGGCCTTGCCGTCTTCAGCCTTGAAGTAGCGGCAGGGGACGTGCAAAACAGCGTCGGCCAGGAGATCGTCGTCCTCGACGTAGAGTTTCCGAAACGAGATGCGTTGGGTGTGGCCCAAGAGCCAGGTGCCGTCGTGATCGAGCTCGAACGGATCGTCGCCCTCGAACGTCCCCACCCGGATCGTCACGGGTAGGGAGGTGCACTGCTTGCCGAGGGCATCACACGGTGGGGTCAGCGGCACGTGCCGTGGCTCCGGAGGAAGGTAATCCGCCAATATAGAGTGACTTATAGCCGATTGGGAGGTCCTGGCGAAGCGGGAACGCTGCCCTCTCCCCAAAACCCCTGCCGCATCTTATCTTTGTGAACTCATTCACAAACCAAAATCTGTTTGGGAGGTCGAGTTTCGATGCACATCAAGTCATTGACCGTGGGGCTCGTGTTCGTTGCGGCTGCATGTGGCGGTGGCGGCGAGCAAGCTGCCCAGCAGGAACCGGCTGGCGAAGCGCCCGAGGCGGCAGCTCCGGCTGCTGGACCCACCGCCAACGCGGGTGAGCAGGTATATGGCACCACCTGCCAGGTCTGCCACCAGCCCGACGGTACCGGGATGGAAGGCCAATGGCCGGCGCTTGCCGGGTCGGCGGTTGTATCGGGAGATCCCGAGATTCCGATTCGCATCGTCCTCCGCGGGATGAGCGGCGAGATGACCAGAAACGGCGTGACCTACAACGGTGTCATGACGCCCTGGGGCAGTCAGCTGTCCGACGAAGACGTCGCGAACGTGCTGACCTATGTCCGGTCATCCTGGGGGAACAGCGCGGCTGAAGTCACCGCGGAGCAAGTCGCGGCAGTGCGGACAGCAGTTGACACTCACCCCGATCCGTTCACAACGGACGAGCTCGGTATCAAGTAGTCATCGGAACACGTCCGTAATGCCGATGTCGCGAGGCAGCACGCTGCTGGCGGTAGCTGCGGCAGCCGCCATAGCCTGCGGGGGCGAGCAATCCCCCGCAGGCAGCCCGGTAGCGGGAGCCGTGATGAGCGCCGCCGTGGTCCACGATGTGGACATGGTGTTCGACGGGACGGACTACCTCTTCGTCCCCGCCGACCTCAGCATCAAGTCGGGGGACATCGTGCGCTTTCACAATCGGAGCGGTGGCCCACACAACGTGGCGTTCTGGGAAGACAGCATCCCAGAGGGGGCCGCTCTGGTTCTCCAAGACGCCATGCCGGACCAGATGGCGCCGCTGGCCGGCGAGATGGTGGTTACCCCGGACGAGACCTATGAAATCTCGTTCGCCGGTGCGCCGGCGGGAGTCTACAAGTACTACTGCTTGCCGCACCTGCAGCTGGGAATGGTGGCCATGCTGACGGTGGAGTCCTAAGCCGGAATCCACAGGGAACACTTTCAGGCTCTGCTTCACACAAGCGCCTTTCGCCCGAGACGGTGAAAGGCGCTCGTCGTTTTCTCAGGCGTCGCGCGACGTGGCCGCCGCCAGGGCGCCGATGACACCCGCGACCAGCAGACCGGCCAGGACGTCGACGGCGTAGTGCATCTGGGTGTACACCACACCGACGGTGAGAAGGCCGGCCGGGAGGAGCATAAGCAGGCCGAGTCGAGGTGCCCCCAGGAATGCCGCGATGGTGGCGCTCACCGTGGCGGCAACGTGGGAGGATGGAAACGCAGCGCCGTAGGCGCTTCCCTGTGCGAGTGTGCCGTACACCAACCTCGCGGGGAGGTTGTGAACCAAGAGCCCCTCGGGGCGCTCGAACTCGTAGTACGGGCCTGCCACGGGCACGAAGACGAACACGAGGTAGCACACCAGGAAGGTCGCCATGACGAGCAGGACCGATCGTCGAGCACTCGGGCCGTCGCCGCGCCATAGGAAATACACCACTGGCAGCGGGACGAGCAGGTAGTACGCGAAATAGGCGCCGTGCAGGATCGTGGACCAGAATACACTCGGGGCGCGCTGCCACCACTCCCGGCTCACTTGCTCCCCGAACAGATACTGTTCCCACCCTTGGACCGTGCGGTCGTAGGTAGCGGCCGCCCCACCACCGTTCAAGAGGTCCACGGCGGCATACAGTGCCGGCAAGAGCAAGAGTGGGTAGACCTCTCGAATGAGACGTCCCGCCCGTCCGAGGTCTTGCCGCGTCACGAGGAGGATCAGCGCAATCATGAGGCCGTTTGCCACCAGGACGCCGACGGCCCGGGGGTGAGTGGGGATTCTCACGATCGCCACCAGGGCCGTGATCGTGAGGTACCCCAAGAGCATGATGTCGACGGGCCGAAGCCTCCGGCTCACAGCCATCCCGAATCCCGGTACCATGCCGCCGTCGCGGTGAGTCCGGCGG
>JABDII010000166.1 GCA_013003805.1 Gemmatimonadales bacterium | reverse complement strand
GATCACGCTACGGCAATACGCCCGGCAACTCGGGGAGTGGCGCGCCCCGCAAGTCGAAGAGACGTGTTCCTGATCGAGACTGCATCTCGACAACTTCTCCACCCTCAATGGCGTATCCGAACAACCTGGGATTGGTGCGCACCCGAGAGACTTTCGGGATCGGAGCGCGGAGCCACCATCGCCGGATGACCCACCCGGCGTTGGGCAACTCGGCGAAGTCAAAACGCCCGCCTGCCTCCCGCTTCGGGACCCAAGGAGGCAATCCCACATACCAGTACTCCAGAGCGTGGGGTGCCAAGGTCTTCGCGTCGACCCAGAAGACTCCCTCCACATCGGGCCTCAGGTAGAACCCGGCCGGACGGAACACGAGTCCGACGCGACCCTCCAAATCTCCCTTGGGCGAGCGAAGGAAGAAACAGTGGCTCTCCAGAAACGTGTCCGAGAGCAAGACGCCGCCGTCGATGCCGAAGTAGATGGGACCATCGGGATGAGAAAGCCGCCGAACAAAGCCGTGGGCGTCGAGACTCTCCGCCGGCTCAGCATCGATGGGCCACACGCGGAGAGTTGAAGTCGAATCTCGGGTCTCGACCATATGCCCGAGGTCCGGCTCCAGTCGGTGTTTGAAGATCATAATGCGGAAGCGGAAATCGCCCCCACGCATGGTCGCTTCGGCGGCGAGGAACGCCTTCCGGGCTTCCTCTAGGAGCTGGGCGGTCCGAGTTCCCGCCTCGGGATCGGTGGTGCATCGGTCGCTTTCCGCCACTAGTTCGTCGAGGACGACCGGCTCGGGGCGAAGCCGAATGGACAGGACGATCTGCTCACCGGCGCGCAGCTCGAAATAGTCAGAATACCAAGGGCGAAAACCGATCCGGAGAACTTGAAACCGGAACGTCCCGGGATGCGCCGTCTGGATCAGGAAGCCGCCCGGTTCGTAGGTGAGCCTCTGCTCGACGATGGTGCCGGTCGAGTCCTGGAGCCCAACGATGGCACCCGCGATGGGGCGGCCGCTGTCGCGATTGACCAGGTTCCCGCGTACGGCCTGGGACCGTGCCGCGGGTGCCAACAAGGCGATAGCCAAACAGGTACAGGCTGCGCTGGCAACAGATTTCATAGGGCTTCCCACCCCTACGCCCCAGGATATGGAACGCGCCAGGAAGGAACCGTGAAGCGAGTCTGAAACGCGCGAGTCGCCTAGTCCCCGGCAGCCCGGGTGCGCGCGTGTAAGTAGAGTGGGAAGGTCCCCGCCAAGCCGAACAGCAACGTCAAGACCCAATAGCGCCAGACCTGCTTGACGCCGGTGCGCTTCGCGTCGTGGTGGAACCACACGAATGCCACCAGTACCACATAGAACAGATCGATGGCGAAGATGGTGGAGATGCGGTTGGCAAACATGGCACGCATCGTGTCGAGCGGCTTGGTCCACAACAGGACGTTTCCGGACTCAATTGACTCAACCATCACGAGACCGTTGGCCGCGATGTAGCCGACGATGGCAGCCACGAGGTAGAATGCGCTCATGTGCCCTCCACGATAGGCCGCGAGTCTGGGTCTCCCTCACAGCGCGTCTTCCACGATGCTTCAAACCGTCGGATGAGTGCTGGATAAATCAGCAGCCGACGAAATGGATCGATCACCGCCATGTAGAACGGGGTGAACCAACTCACCGGCTTCACGTAGGTGGCCCAATACAGCGTGTACCCGCCCCCGCCCTCTGACGGTTCGAGCGCGAAGAGCAAGAACGAGTGCACCGTCTGGTTGATGACCTCGCCCAGTGCCTCGCGCTCGAAGGCGTAAAGGGTGGTCCAGAAGTAGCGTTTCGAGCCGGGTGTCTCGAGCGTGCGCGCGCGATCGTCTCCGGACAGTCGGTCGAGGTAGGATGGCGCAAGCGAGGCGGGCGTCTTACGGTCCCAGCCGAAGGCCCGCCCCAACGCGGACCGGATTCCAAACAGTGCTCTCACCACCGACCCTCCCCCTGCCCCAGTCTCGACCGCGGAGCGGATCACCTCGACGAACTGGTCGACGACCTCGGCCACGGTGAGGTCCGGCCCGCCACCGCTCAGCCTGATGCGCCACACATCGTGAAGCGGAGCGTCGGACAGGAATTCGTGGGCCCTGAGATCGAGCGCGCGGAACTCCGAGGTGGGCACGCGTGGGTGGGATGGCAATTCGGCTGAATCCCTTCGATGTTAGCCCGTGTTCGCGCCGCCGGTCATTCAGGGTGGGGACCCTAGCAAGTCGAATGAAACAACCCGCCGACCGCCTCGACCTCTGCGAGCCTGTTATACCGATCGACTGCGGCTCGAGTCTCCTCGACGTGGAACGCGATACCTCGCCCCCGCAGCAGCTCCAACGTCTCTGGACAAACCTCGAGTCGCAGCTGCATGCCACGGCTCAGCACCACCACGCGAGCACCGCGATCCAGGAGTTCCTCGACATCGGCCGGCTGAATTCCCGGCACATGCTGGGTCCCGGTTTCCGCCCAATCCCACGCTCGGCCCCCGCCGGGATAGAGCTTGAAGTCCTTGCCCCGCCCCAGGCCTTCGATCTCCATCTGACCCCAGGAGACATCAGTGATCCGGGGAGAGGCCGCAGTTGGTGGTCTCATTCCTGGGCTTCTCAACTTCGTCAAGTTGGCAGGTCATCCGCGGCGGAGCCGCCCTTCCATGAATCATACAGCAGCCTCGGGTGGTTGACAGGAGCCGAACCCGGCTCTTTGTTGGTGCCTAGCTCGTCCCGCTCGAGAAGTTCCAGCGAGCGGTACCCCACATCATGGAGGCACCCCCATGCGTTTACTCCTCCCGATCTTATGTGCCGCTCTTCTCACTCTTCCATCTGCCGCGCTGGGCCAAGACTACGGCGGCGCCAAGGCTGCGATCCACCAGGGCACCAAGGCGTGGATGGCCGGTTGGAACGCGGGCGACGCCGCCGCCGTGGCCGCACTCTATGCGGAGGACGGCGTGGTCATGGCACCCGGAGCCGAGCCCGCGAAGGGTCGTGCCGCGATCGAGGCGCTCATGAACGGCGCGCTCGAAGCGGCCGGCGGCTCCAAGATGGAGATCAAGCCGACCGAGGTCATGGAGAGCGACGGCATGGCCGTGGAAGTCGGCACCTTCGCTGAGATCGCGGCCGACGGGTCGCACCGCGACCACGGACGGTACATGGCAATATGGAAGAAGGTCGACGGGAAGTGGATGCTGTACCGGGACATCTGGAATAGCAGCATGTAGCCGAACTGAGGTAGCGACTATTCGGACAGAGGGCCGGTGTTACGCCGGCCCTCTTTATTTCATCCACCCTGGACCCGCTACGAGGAGTCCGTCGCCCTCGCCACCCGGAGCATGGGCCAACTCACCTCGATACCCTCCCCAACATCGAGTTCCGCCCAGAGCCGGCTGATCTCGTCGAGCTTCCCCGAGACCCGCTGGATGAACTCATCGGTGAGCGCGGCAGCTTCCGACGATGGACACATGTCCCGTACTTCCCGTGCTTGGTGCACCATCGTCTCGGCAAGGCGCCGTCGCGCAGGAATCTCCGAGCGGGCGAGCCACTCGTACCAACAAATGTAGGTGGCGCGTTCCGACTGGGCCGATTGCTCTCGCCCCTCCCGAAGCAACTTGGACCCCCGCGCTTTGGTGCGGCGCTGGCGCCGGGAGCGCTCGCGGGAGTCCCCAGGAGGCGACAAATCATGGCCGAAGGTGCCGGCATCTCCACCAGCAGCCAGCTGCCCAAAGACGCCACGAGTGAGGCCGAGCTCGGCCTCGACCACCATGTGGAGCACGTCGTGCGGTAGGAGGGGATCGTATCCGGGAGCCGGATCCATGCCTACATCTGGGTAGGTCGGCCGTCGCGCCTCAATGGCGTAGCGTCGCTGGGCGGTGCGAAGAAAGATGACCCGCATGGCCGAGCTGGGATTAGCCTTGCTCGGCCGGAGGATCGTTCGGGGCCTCTGCCTTTGCCGCCAGCGCGAGCCGCGCGGCCACGCCCTCCATTTGACGCCGGCGCAGCCGGGCCCAGCCCGGCAGACGAACCGCGCCCAAGCCGAACATGCCGAGTCCCGCGGCCGACAGGAACACCACACCGCCCATGTCGGCGAGGTTGCCGGCCACCGCCATCGCAACCAGCGTCGCCGCCGCGAAACCGAGCAGTGCGAGGCCTCCAAGCATCAAGCCGCGGGCATCGCCCTTCACGGTCTGGAGCCGGAGCCGATGGCCCGTCGAGATCGGCTCGAGCAGCGCCTGGAGGTTACCGTTGGTC
>JABDII010000139.1 GCA_013003805.1 Gemmatimonadales bacterium | reverse complement strand
CATCACGGGAACACGCCCGGGTTGCTGGTATCCTCTCTATACATCTAACATTACTCTCCCGACCCAACCAGGTGGAGTAGCCATGCTTGCCGAGATCATGCTCCTGTGCGTGCCCCCGTTCCCAATCACCATGCCGGTGTCAGCCCCGGCTGACACCGTAGAGATACAGGAATGGCTCGTTCCGTGGGCCGATACCCGACCCCGGGATCCGTATGTCGGCCCAAACGGCCTGGTCTGGTTCGTGGGTCAGAAAGCGGATTACGTCGCTTCGTTCGATCCCAAGACCGAAGCGTTCTGGCAATATCCGCTTCCCGCCGGTGCCGGTCCGCACAACGTCGTCGCGGCACCGGACGGCACCATCTGGTATACCGGGAACCGGCAGGCGAATATCGCGAGGCTCGATCCCACTACCGGGGCAATCACCACAGTTCCCATGCCGGACAGCCGCGCGCGAGACCCCCACACGTTGGTGTTCGACCCGGAGGGTACGGGCTGGTTCACCGTGCAGCACGGCAACATGGTTGGCCGGTTCGAGCCCGAAACGCAAGACGTCACCCTGGTCGACGTGCCGGTGCCCAACGCGCGGCCTTACGGAATCGTTATCGACGGGCAACGTCGACCCTGGATCGCGACCTTCGGGACCAATGCTATTACCACCATCGACCCCGCATCGCTCCAACTCCGGATGCTCGAGCTCCCGGATCAACGGGCCCGGCCGCGCCGCCTCGCAGTGACCTCAGATGATGTCGTGTGGTACGTGGATTACGCGCGCGGCTTCCTGGCCAGGCTCGATCCAACCACTGGTGCGGTCCGCGAATGGGCAGCTCCGGGGCGGGCGGCCTCACTGCCATATGCCATGACCGTGGACGACGCCGATCGGCTCTGGTTCGTTGAGACGGGCCCGCGGCCCAATCGATTGGTGGGATTCGATTCGAGGACGGAGCAGTTCTTCAGCGTGACGGCCATCCCAAGCGGTGGTGGCTCGGTGCGGCACATGGTGTTTCATGCGCCCACGCGCACCATTTGGTTCGGCACCGATGCCAACACCATCGGCCGAGCTCGCGTGCCTTAGCGAGCACCCATCCCGATCGACGCCTCCGTTCGACCAGGTGCCGGATTGCCCCGCGAGGCGGTGATGGTTGATTGCGCCCGGGGCGAGCGTTCCATAGACAATCAGTGTTTGCCCCGCTTGGAAGGTGTCATCGAGCACGCGCTCGAGCTGCGCGACATATCGGCGACCAACATCGTCTAAGCGGGTGTGACGAATCCGGTTGTAGGGTGCGAGGGCTCGTACGAGTTCCTCGGCTGCCACGCTTCCCCTGGCGACGCACTCCGGTGGCGAGCGCACGGCACTGCGTCCTTAGGGAGTCACCGCAGGAGCGACCACCCGCCCGGGCAATGCCCCGGTATGCTCCTCGTCACGAATCACCAAGGTTCCGTTCACCATCACGTGCCGGATCCCGACAGGATAGGCGAGGGGACGCTCGAAGGTTGCCTGGTCGGCAACCATATCTGGATCGAATACGACGATGTCGGCGAACCCTCCAGGCCGAATCCGGCCGCGCCCGGGGAGCCGTACCCGGCTCGCGGGCATGCCGGACATCTTGTGGACTGCCGCTTCGAGCGACATCACCCGCTGCTCGCGGCAATAGAATCCCAAGACTCTGGGGAACGTGCCGAAGGACCGGGGGTGGGGCGACCCCGTCCCGAGCGGTCCGCTCGTGGCGAGAGCGGAGCCGTCAGAACAGATCATGCCGAGCGGATGGGTCAGAATGCGAGCAGTGTTGGCCTCGCTCATACCGAACCCGACCATCCCGGACCGGTTCTCGTCCTCGATGATGATCCGGCGGAGCAGGACGAACGGGTCGACCGCACGGGCTGCCGCGAGTTCTCCCAGGCGCTTGCCGCGGGTCCACGCAAGGTCCTCCGAGCCGGTCGAGGTGATCTGCACCGCGTCCCACGACCCGAGCTTGGCGATCTTGTCCCGCACCGCCATCTCGATGCGCGGCACGAGTCCCGGGTCGGCGAGGCGGCCGAGAAACGCCTCGGTCCCTCCATCACGAGACCACAGCGGAAAGAGCGATCCAAGGCCCGTGCTATAGGCAACGTACGGATAGCGGTCGAACGTCGCGTCCAACCCGCCCACCTTCGCTGCCTCGATGGCTTCCAACACGGGCTGAGCCTTCCACCAGTTGCGCTGGCCCTGGGCCTTGAGGTGGGAAATGTGGACGGGTACCCCTGCTCCGAACCCAACGGCGAGGGCCTCCTCGACCGCGGCCAGGAGTTGATCGTCTTCATTCCGGATATGGCTCGCATACGGCAGTCCCGAGCCGGTGAGCGCTCCGGCGAGGGTAACGAGTTCATTGAGATCGGCGAACCCACCAGGGACATACTCGAGCCCACTCGACAACCCGCACGCGCCGTGACGGACCGCGTCCGCAACCAGCG
Source organism: Gemmatimonadales bacterium (assembly GCA_013003805.1). Taxonomy (GTDB): domain Bacteria; phylum Gemmatimonadota; class Gemmatimonadetes; order Gemmatimonadales; family GWC2-71-9; genus JABDII01. The sequence continues at coordinate 4,601 of JABDII010000139.1, read as the reverse complement.
CCACCATCCGATCCAGTTCGTCGGCCGAGGCGGGCCGATCACTATCGCCGATCACGACATGCCGCACCGTGCCGGCCCCGATCATGCTCGACACGTTGACCGCGCATCCACGATCGGAAAGCAGGCGGAAGAAGGCAGTCACATCGGGGGGGCGATCGTCGTCGCGCGGCTGGCCGTCGCGCCATGGTCCTAGCGACCCGCCATCCTGCCCGATGATCTCGGTGGTCACGCCTTGGCGGATCTTGCTGTGGGCCTTGGGCTCCACCAACAACTCGAGATCCGAGTGTGAGTGGACGTCGATGAACCCGGGAGCGACTGCGAGACCGCGTGCGTCGATTACGCTGCCTTCGACTCCGGAAAGATCACGCTCCACTCTCGTGATCCGATCCCCTTCGACCGTCACGTCGGCCCGAATCGGTGGTGCGCCCGTCCCGTCGTAGACTGTCCCACCGCGCACCACCACGGAGGCAGCCGGCTCGGATGAACGCCAGGCCAGTAGAGTCGCAGCTGCGGCTGTTCGTCCCACGAACACACGACGACTGATCATCGTTAGAAGCGGTACGAGAGCCCGATGCCGCCCAGAAGGATCAGGCCCTCGCCGACGTCTTCTCCTTCGGTTCGAATGTTGATTTCAGCCCCCAGGGCCACAGTGGCGTCTAATCGCAGCCGTTTCCCGGAGAGGAGCCAGGCGTATCCCGCCCGTGCCGTAGGCTGAAGCACGGTGACGTCGGTCATCCCGACTCGAGTTCCGCCGCCATCGCTCCAGTCAATATCGAGGAACCAGAGATCGGTCCGAACACCGACATGCCAGCCACCACCGCCGGCACCGAAGGAGTGACGAATGGCAGCACCAAACCCGACCCCGCCACCCTCTTCGTCGTCGTGCTCCCCAAAGTCTCCCCGGTCTGTTGCGTTGTACCCAAGGTACACCACGATGGCGTCGGCCGCCGAGACAGCGAGGGAGGCACGCCCGGCAACAATGACTCCAGCAGGATACCCCTGCAGCTCGAGGCCGGCAGAGAGCACGCTCATCGAGGCTTGCGCCTCGGCTCGCGAGGAGTGTAGCACCGCGACGCCGAGAATCACGGCGCTAAGCCAGGGGAGCAACTGCCGGCGACGGCTAGTCATGGTTGGAGACGGCCTGGCGAGCTAAACGACGGGTCGTGATACCAAGATGAGACGCATTCCACACCACCTCCCCACGACCAAGGACAATGGCCTGGGGCGATTGGTGACGGACGCGCAAGGTGGATTCAATCTGATCGGAAAGCACGCGCTGGCTCACCACATCGACCACATAGACCGGAACGTCGGGATGCGCCTGGGCAAAGCGACGCACCTGCCGCAACGCCAGGGCCGAAAATGCGCATATGGGGCAGTGCTTGTAGAGTACGGCGGCGTCGGCGGTCAGCGCCCGCGCGAGATCCTCTTCAGTGTCAAGAACCGATAGCGGCGCGTCAACCACTGATCTGCTCCAGGAACGTATGGCTCGAGCTGACTCTCTCCGGTGTGGAACGCCGGGCGTCTGGATTGGTTAGACCACCCACGGCGCCCAGATGGGCGAAGTCGCGAACACGAGGGAGACCAGGGTCGCCAGCACGAGCAGCCTGCGCATGCGGCGGCGACTCTTGGGATCGGCGCACGGTTTGCCGGTCTCGCACGCGCGGTTTTCCTGGTCCAGAAGCGTGAAGCCGAGCCAGAGCGAGACGGCCATGCCCGCGATGAAGAGTGGGCGAAACGGACGAAATGATGCCGCGAGGCCCGCCCCTGAGAGCCCCGCGGCAGCGAGAAACAACGGGCCGGAGCAGCAGAGCATGGACATGAAGGCGGCGCTGACGCTGCCTACGGCCGAGAACACGATCTTCCCCAACGGCACCCTCCGAGTTACGCGAATCCGAGCCGGCGGCCCCGTGGGGGGCTGCCGGGAACTCCATAGCTCAAACGCCGGTTTGGTGCTGCAGGATCCCGATCACGCCCCCGCATGGTACTCAGTGGCTGGTATAGACCTTCGTCTCCCCGGAGGCGTTGAATTGGAGGACGTCGTAGGGCTCCTTCACGTCGGACGGCATTCCCGGGGAGCCCAGGGGCATGCCCGGCACGGCAAGCCCGACGGCCTTGGGATGCTCCTCCAAGAAACCTAGGATAACGTCGGCAGGGACGTGCCCCTCGATCGCGTATCCGTCTACGATAGCCGTGTGGCAGGACCCAAGCTCTTGGGGGACTCCCGCATCCCGCTTGAGCAAGATCAGCTCTTTCTGCGTCACGTCTTCGGCCGTTACCGTGAAACCGTGGTCCTTCAGGTGCTCGATCCATTTCGAGCAGCAGCCACACGTTGCGGTCTTATAGACCATGATGGCGGGCCCGGACGGAGCGGGACGTTGAACGATAGCCACCGATGCGCTGACCCCGATAGCCAGCACCAGAAGGGCCCCGATCATTGCGGTCTTGCGAGAGGCGGGATTCATGGCGGTACTCCGGGAAAAGATCGAACGTCGTAGCGACGAGAAGGATGTAACATAGCGCATCAAGGACCGGCTCGCGCAACCGCCCCACAGAACGCGGTGAGTTTCTCCTGGTCCAACCGTCCGCCGGTGCGCACGCCAGAGCACACATCGATTCCGAACGGTCGCACGGCTCGAATCGCCTCACCTACATTCTGAGGCTCAAGTCCGCCGGCCAGAAAGATCGGGACCGGGGCCCGATCACGGATCTCCCGACTCAATTCCCAATCATGGACCCGGCCAGTCCCGCCGAGTTCCCGGACCGCCGCGTCGGGGCGGCCGGAATCGAGCAGAAGAGCATCGACGTGGGACGAGGCCTTCAGCGCTTCCTCAACGGCGGCCGGCCCAGTGATGTGGACGACTTGGACGATCCTGATGCCCGGCAACATGATCCTAAGTTCGGCCAGCGCCTCGATCGACACTCGATCACACAGCTGGAGGGTGTTGGTGCGACAGCGTCGCTGCTGGGCCGCGAGTACACCCGCTTCCGTTTCTGATGTCAAGAGGAACGTGCCGATGGGCGGCGGCACTTCTGACGCGATCTCGGCAATCGTTCGCTCATCAATCACCCCGGGGCCGCTGGGCATGGCAGAGACGAGTCCGAGTGCCTGCGCGCCGTGTTCCATTGCCATTTGCGCCTCGGCGCGACTCGCGATGCAGCAAATCTTGACCCGAGGTGGCGCAAATCCGGACGTCGCTCTCATCCTTCCCATGTCTGACTTGGCGATGTTGCTCACCCTCCAGCCGCGGAACGCTTGACCCCAGGTGGCACGCACGTCGCTCCTGGGGTCACCAAGAATACCGTGCACCTCTGTGGGACCGCTAGTACTTCACCGCCCGTGGCAGCTGTTTGGCCGACGCAACCCAGATCCGGACTTGGGTCAAGGTCGGGACCTTGCGCACCAACCTTCTCTTTTGGTTGACCTTCACAAGCTTCTGGTGCAGACTTTCCGCGGCGCGTAGGGACAGATCAACCACCGTGGCGATTCCAGCAGCCTCGAGCAACTCTACATATTCTCGACCTACCCCGCGAATGCGGAAGAGATCGGCATGATTGACCAGCTGCAACACCTGGGCTTCTGTGAGCCCGCTCTGTTCCGAAATTTCCTTGCGGCCCTGCCGCGTGGCTCCCTTGCCGAGAAGCGAATGCGTGGTCCGAATTCCAGCGGCCCGTAGCTTCTGGGCACCCATTGGACCGACACCGTTAACCGTTGCTAGACTGGCCACTTCACCAACCTCCTTCTCCTTAAACCCAACTCACACCCTCGCGTCCCCACCCCGCAGAGCCGACTCAGAAGTTCACCTGAATCCCGCTGGTGAACAGACGATCGGTCTCCTTGAACCCAGGCTCCGGCAAATTGTCGTAACGCACGACGTAGCCCAACTTGAGTGCGATCTGCTTCGACAGCGCCGCGACCAGAGCAGTCTCACTGTTGACCCGATAGTCATCCGACTCCTCCAGATTCGGCAGGAACTCAAGGAGCTGTGTCAGGAAGGCCGACTCGGAAAAGTTGTACCGGTACATTCCAGCCGCACGGCCCGCCACGAAATTGTCGTCGGCGACACCGATCAGGGTCGATCGCTGCTGGTTCAGCGAGACGCCCGCCTCGAAATCGAGCAGGCTCTTTTCTCCGGTCAGGACTTTGTACGCCAACCCGAGGGCTTCCTCAAAGCGACGGGAAATGCCGGCAAACTTGTTCCGCTCCCACCCAGCGAGTCCGAAGGCACCCAGGCGGGGCGTGATCTCACGGTCGACCCGGACCCCCGCCTTCCAAAGGCTGGTGCTTTCCTCGCCATCCGTTTCGCCGTAGATCACGTTGAAAAATTCGCCCAGCACCCAGCCTGCCGTGCTGTAGGTGAGCTTCTCTCCGAGGTTCAACGTCGTCACCTCGCTATTGCCGGCCGTATTGACGAAGCCGAGATCGCCGGTGAACTGGACCGGGGGCGGGGCATCGTCCTGGGCCCCCGCCACCGTCGGCACCGCAGCGGCGACGAGAACCAGCATCAGACACCACATACCAACTCTTTGTCTCATCGATCGACTCCTCGTTCTCAGGGGGGATCGCTCAGGCGTCCCCAGGATCTGTATTCGCTAGTTCA
>JABDII010000127.1 GCA_013003805.1 Gemmatimonadales bacterium | reverse complement strand
TTCCAAGGGCTCACACCTTCGGACGCGTACTTCGTGAAATGCGACGCCGAGACGACCACCCAGGCGGATATCGATCTGGGGATCGTAAACATTTTGGTCGGCTTTGCACCGTTGAAGCCCGCCGAGTTCGTGGTGGTGAAGATTCGCCAGATTGCAGGTCAGAGTCCGTAAGCGTGGCCAGCAGGACCAGTGTGACCTGGCGAGTTCGTCACGCAGGACTAGCCGAGGGATGGAGAAATAAAAATGCCACAGTTCAGCGTAAACACGCACCGCTTCGACCCGTATCGCAACTTCAAGTTCAGGATTAAGTGGGACAATGAATTCGTGGCGGGCCTCAGCAAGTGCAGCGCCCTGAAAAAGACCACGGAGATGACCGAGTGGCGGGAGGGAGGCGACCCGGCCACGAGTCGCAAGCTACCTGGGAAGACCTCCTACGATGCGATCACCCTGGAGCAAGGGGTCACCCACGACGGGCGCTTTGAAGAGTGGGCCAACCTGGTCAACAACTTTGAAGGCGACGCGGTGATGTCGCTCAAGAACTTCCGCAAGGACCTCACCATCGAAGTGTACAATCTGCAGGGTGCGCCCATAATGGCGTATCACGTCCATCGCTGCTGGGTTTCTGAGTTCCAGGCCCTTCCTGAACTCGATGCCAGTGGCAACGCCGTCATGATTCGCACCGTAAAGCTCGAGAACGAGGGCTGGGAGCGGGAATTGTCGGTGACCGAGCCCACGGAGTCGTGATCGCCAGGGTGCGGCGAGCGAGGAAGTGATGAAGGCCCAGCCCCTCTCGGCCAGTGATGGGGCAGCAAGTCACCACACGTGCTTGTTGCCCGGCGGGTACCTCGATCAGAACGACGAGCTTCACCGCGAGGCCGAGCTGGTGTGCTTGAGCGGACGGCACGAGGAATCGCTCGCCAGCCGGCCGGAGTCCGTGCCCGCCGCTGTGCTCGTCACGCAGATTCTCAGCCAATGCGTGAAACGTATCGGTTCGGTGTGTCCCGTCACCGACGACGTGGCTCGCCGTCTTCTCGTTGCCGATCGGCAATATCTGCTTCTCAAGCTACGAGAGGTCACCTTCGGCGATCGCGTCGAAGGTACACTCGGCTGCCCGTGGCCGACGTGTGGGGCGAAGGTGGACATCGACTTCTCGATCGCTGATTTGCCCGTAAAGCGCTGCGAGCAAGTCGCGCCGACCTATCAGGTCGAACTCACGCCCGAAGCGTCGCCCGTCGACGCTGACGGCGCTACTCATCGGACCATCACCTTCCGTCTACCCAACGGGGCGGACCAGGAGAGCTTGGCACCGGGTGTGGCCGACGACCCTGCCCGAACGCTGACTCGTTTGCTAGAGCGTTGCATCGTAGGGACCGAGACCGGCTGTGATGAGGGGAGTGACCTGGTGGATAGGCTCACAGCCAGAGCACGCAGGGAGATCGAGGGGGCCATGGAAGCAACCGCGCCCCGTCTTGAGCTGGAGATGGACTTGGCTTGTCCCGAGTGCGGCCGTGCGTTTACGGCCCCGTTCGAACTCCAGGATTTCTTCTTTGGCGAACTGAACACCACTCAGGATATGCTCTACCGACAGGTGCACTATCTCGCCTACCACTATCACTGGAGCGAGAGCGAGATTCTGGCGATGCCCCGCGACAAGCGGCTGGCCTACATCGGGGTACTCGCGGACGAAATCGAGGCCCTGAACAGTGCCGTCTGAATCGGGCGGCCGGGGCAGCTACTTGCTGGGCTTGTTGGCCGAGGCAACGCGCCCCTTCGCTTTTCGCGGCGCCGTATACCGGCTCCTCGGCACGCCTGGCCCCAGCGAGGTTGCGAGCGCTTACCGGGTCCCGTTCCCCGAGATCTCCCCCGAGTACGAGCGTCCACGGCCGGAGCTGTTCGGTGCCGGGCACTCCTCCGCACCAGCCGCGCCGCGCTTCAAACCCGACCTCGTTCCCAACGCTGCCCGTCTGCGAAACATCGATCCACTAGTCCACGAAGAGCCACCGGACGATTCCGCGGCCTCGGACTCAGCCCGCCCGGCGGACGCGCTATCGGCTCAGATTGCTCGGCGCCGGGGAGACGGGTCCCGAACCGAACAGAGGACGACT
>JABDII010000113.1 GCA_013003805.1 Gemmatimonadales bacterium | reverse complement strand
CCTCGTTGCAGTGCAACGAGGGGCGCCTGCTTTGATCTCTACATACGAGGACTACTGGACCGTAAACGTAATGCTCATTATCCCAGGTGCTGCTCCGGAATATAGGTTTACGACCAGATAGTACGTCCCCGGGGCGAAAGGTCCGGTACATATCTCGGGTTGTGCACCTGTAGCACATCCCGTCGTTCCGAATAACCCACCGGCGATATCCTCATAGACGAAATCGAGGTCAGCCGCGTTGCCCCAGTCTTGGGTAAACGTGATCGTCGACGTTGCCGCAACATCGAACCGGTAAATCCGGTCGGGGCTGCCCAACACCGGGTCACTGCCGAGGAACGGGCCACCATCGTAGAACGTGACCGACGCACCAGACCCGGGTGCAGGAAGCACGACGGGCGCCGGTGCTGTGGCAAACATGTCGGTGCCCGCGAGGCCCGCGCCAGACGTGAAGAAAATGTCGGCCGGGAGGTCAGCGACAAATGGCGTCCCGTCCAGATTGACCGCCGTCACGTTGGGCGGCAGCATCTGGGCGTAGCTCACGGACGGCACGAAATCGATGTAGCTGCTGTCCGCCGCCACGCCGACCAGGATCACCTCGCCACCCAACAGGCTCACCGTCGAGGCCGGGGTGAACTTGAAGCCGGCGCCGGCCGTCATCCGCACGATCTCGCCGCCCGCCGGCGTCGCGTTCGAATAGGTAACCGGCACGTTGGTGACCGACACCGCCGTCAAGGTCTCCACCGTCGAAATCGAGAACGGAGGAACCGTCGGCGCGTAGGTCATCGTGACGTTGTCCACCGTCGCCGGGGCGTTGGTGTTCGGCGCAGCCAGGAAGCTGACCGAGGTCCCGGCGGGATCAACCACCACATTCGCCGGCACCGAGCCGTCCGAGAATGTCACGGTGGACAGGGCCGGATCGAGCAAGACACCTGCCGGCATGGTGATGGTCACGGTTTCCGTGAGTGTGGGGGCCACGTTCGACAGGGCTCCGGTCAGGAGCGAGACCGGGACGACCCGAACCGGGATGTCGAGCGTGAGCCCGCCACCCGACGCCGTGAGTGTGGTCCCAACGGTGCTCCCGCCGGTGACCGAGAAGCGCGCCCGGGTCCACGGCGACGGACGTACAGCGTTGCCCTGGGCATCGAACACCAGGTTGAACGTCGAGTCCTCCGCCACGGTCACGCCGGGGTTGTTCGACGTCATTGCGAAGTCCGTGATCCCCAGTTGATTGCCCTGGGCGTCCAGCACCTCAATGAGGATCAACTCCGTCTCGCCTTGATTGATAAACAGGGATGTCGGGGCCGCGATGACCTGGACAGGATCCCCTCGGAGATCGCTTTGCGGATCTCCAGTGCAGGCCCACGAGCCCACTCCGATGGCGAGAATAACCAAACCACTTATTGTACGATTCATACTCATCCCCTCGTTCGTGATCGAATTCCAAATCCAGCGTTAAGAAGCCTCAGTGAGCGCTCAGAATTCCGGGTTCAGCCTATCCTCCCGTAGGAAGTCGATACCGAGCCAACGGCTGATATCGATGACCGCTTCGGTGGTCACGATGTCTTGCCAACCACCCCGGGAAGCCTCCTTGAGGTCGTTGGTGTGCATCAACTGATAGTTCCCCAGGCCGGTACGGTCCGCAAAGATGTAGTACCGGTTCTTGCCGCTCGAGTATCGCCAGACCGAGTACGGGGGGGCCTTGCCCGTCCGGGTGCGAGACAGACTGTCCTCCGGCGCGCCATTCTTCGCAAACACCCGTCCGCGGTCCGTTCGCCAGCCCTCTCGTCCACGGCGTCCCGGCTCGGTGAAGTGCAGATCCGCGTAGGCGATCGCCGCATAGAACTGTTCCCGATTCTCGTTCTTGTCGGTTCCCTGCGTCGGATCTCGCCGTTGCCAGAACTCCGCTAGGAACCTCCGCTTCGCCTGGAGCGACAGATCGTCGTAGATCTTCAAGTTGTCCTTGGACTCGGCGATGTAGTCCAAGGGCTCCTTGGCGGCGTCCAACTCCGCCTCGCCCATGGCCGCGAAGTATCCCGCGTCTCCCACTCGCTCGGCCGCTCGGCGGGCCGAGTCCGCCACCAACGCCGCGTGCATTCCCTGCATCCGGAACGGGAGGGTTCGTTCGACCGCCTGATCCCCCAGCGTGAGGGAGACCCGCATCTGGTACGACCCCTCGGGCAGTCCGGCCAAGTCCATCTGGCCCTTGAGGACCCCCCCGCCGCTCGGGACCCCGACCGTGGTGGGCGGTGTTCGTACCACCACCTGCCCGGTTTCCGTCATGATGGCGACGGCCATCGTCCCGCTGGCCTCCTCCTCCGCATAGGCCTCGAGCAGATAGTACGCCTTGGTGCGGAGCGGCGTAAGAACCAATTCCACGGCCGGCGTCACCAGCGTGTTCCCGAACAGGATCTGGCCCGCGCCGGGAACGCTGTCCGCCTCGGTGGCAACCCGCATTTCGGGCGACAACAACAGGTCCGAGGCAACCGGGCCGGCGGAAAAGGCCTCCAAACTCGTTTGGGTGGCGAAGCGCCGCCCGGTCACCGAATCAGTTACAGCCACTTCGAGTTGGTATTTTCCCGGGGCCAGCGGGAACTCCAGCACCTCGAGCGCATGGGCGTCCGTCATACCGACGGCCACCGGGGCTCGCCCGCTCCACGTTTCCTCGTGAAGCGTGAGGCCCGTGCTATCCGCTATCCGGACCTCAACCTGATAACTCAGATGCATTCCGGGGCTCCCGGCAGCCGGCTCGAGGAGCGCATACGGAATGGCCACAAACGCCTTGCACCGAGTGTGCTGGTGCTCGGCCCGATAGAACCGCACTGTGTGCACGACCGGGCCGCCCTGCGCGTAAGCGGTCGCAATCGCTGCTGGCAGCATCCCAAACGCGGCACCAGCCACTGCCAGTGCGAGACGGCGCATCATCATCTACCACCAATACCTTGGGGCCCCGGTCGGGGGATCCGAGGATCCCCCGCCGAGTACCCCGAAGACCTTACCAACCAACACTCAGGGTGAAGAAGTTCGTCGGCCCGAGCACGCCCAGATACTTGTAGGCGTAGTCGAAGCCAACCTTGAACGACCCCGACCCATACCAGAGTCCCCCGCCGAACGCGATGCCGCCGAGGTTCTCTTCATCGTTCAGCGCGGTCACGAGCGTTGCCGGCTCGAGGTTCCGATCGCCGGTGTAGCTGTAACTCCCTCTGACCGACGCCCCGAATCCGGTCTCGCCGATCTGGTCCAACGCCCATTCGAAGCCGCCAACTGCGCCGGCCCGGTTGTTCGTGGGCTGATTGAAGTCACCCAGAATCGTCAAGCGGTTGTTCGTGCCGGCGACCAGGTCGTACGCCAACCCGACCCGGAAGATGGTCGGCAACGGGAACGCCTTGGTCCGCAGCCGGGAGTCCACCGGCACGCTCGGTACCTCGTCCTCTCCGGGCAACGCCTCCCGCGGCAGATCCGCGTTCAACGCATCACCCGAGTAGGACATGTTGGTCCCGAGGTTGGCCAAGGTGAACGAGAACCGGACCGGATGGTTGGCCAGCATGGCGTGGAAGTTGGTTCCGAAGTCAACCGCGAACGCCGAGCCTTCGGCGTCGCCCAGCTGATCGAAGACGAACTTGGCCGTGATACCGGCACTAAACCGATCCGAGAAGTTCTCCGCGTAGGTAATGCCCGCGAAGGTCTCGTTCACCGAATACACCGACCCGGTGCCTTCGGGCTGGGCCGCAGTGTACACCGGCTGGTCATCGAACCCGAAGGTTCCCAACTGGAAGCCGATGGCGCGGGCGCCACCCGAGAAGGGGAACGCGATACCGCCCCAGCTGTACCGGGTTTCGGCCACGTACTCGTAGGTGCTGAACATGGCCGCCGGGCCCTGTAACAAGGCCACGCCGGCCGGGTTGTAGTACAAGGCGCTCACATCTTCGACCAAGGCCGAAAAAGCGCCACCCAGGGCCGTGCCGCGGGCGCCCGCTCCGAGAAGCAGGAACTCTGCCGCAGTCGACCCGAAGGGCGTGTTGTCCTGGTTGACCTCTTCCGCCTGCGCATGGAGCGCGACAGGCAGACCAGCGACCAGCGTCGCTGCCAGGGCCAACCGGTGGAGGGTTGTGTGCATCATAGATCTCGACTCTCCGTGTTGGGAGGGACGGGCAGCGGCCCGCCCCCCACCCAAAGGGCTACTGGGCAAAGTTGACGATGGTCATCCGGCCAACCCGTCGTTGGCCGCCGGACTCGAGGTGATAGAAGTAGACGCCACTGGCGACTACCTGGTTATTCCGGTTTCGGACGTTCCAATCCTCGGACCCACCGAAGGTCGTCGTGTTGTGCTCCAACAGCGCCACCAACACGCCGCTCGACGAATAGATCCGGATGATCACCCGCTCCGGAAGGTTTACGAACTTGATGACCTTCGACACCGTAGTGGTCTCGAACTCACTGGTCACGTAGTACGGATCGGGCACCGTGTGGACCTGGGACAGGTCGTCTGCCGTAGGCAGGTTCACCTGGTTGACCACGTCGAAGAGGGCGCGCATCTCGGCCCCGACAGCCGTCATCGGGCGGACAGCCGAGAGGAACCCATAATCGCCGGCATCATTCACCACCGTGCCGGTCAGGTCCGTGCCCTTCCCGCCGTAGACGCCACCGGCGTAGTCGCGGAGGGTCCACTCGGTCCCCGCCGCCGGCAAGGCAGACATCTCGAACAGGAAGAAGTTCCCAGTGATGTACATCGCGAAGCCCGTCCCGGTCCGGCCGTAGTAATTGGCTGGATCCCGCCAATCGGCCGTCACGAATCCGATCGGGCCCAGCTCGGCCGTCGCTGACAGCGCATACGGCGCAGCCGCGCCGGTGCACCCAACCCGGGAGTTGCCGTCCAAGTGAAGCGGCGCCACACACGGGAAGTCGTCGATGGAGAGGGTCGTGGGATCATCGATATCGCTCCCCGGCGATCCGGTCTGGGCCGAGAAACTCAGAAAGCCCCACGTCCCATCCGCTGTGGCCTTGAACGACACCGGGACGTTGTGGGTCAGGTCGATGACGCTATCCACCGCCCCGCCGGCGCCCCAGTACACTCGCATGTCTGCCGCGCGCGCGGCACCCTGCCCTGCCCCCGCGAACTCTCGATAGGAGAAGTTCATGGTGGTGTAGTTCATGGGCTGGTAAATCGTGGTGACGCCCGTCAGGAAGCCGGAGTTGTTGAAGTTGCCGGTGACGGTCATGTCGCAGTTCGGCGCACAGTTGCCGCCAGCCGGGTGGGCTCCTGTCTCGTTGGCCCCGTCGAACCACCGCGGCCCGTCGTAGAAGCTCCCGTCCCAGAGCGCCTCGTTCGGCACGCCGTCGGCGAACAAGAGCGACGACGACCGGCCGGTTCCCTGCATCAGGTAAACGCCGGGCGACGTGATCCCGACTTGGCCTTGCAGCTTGTACGAGTTGTTCCCGCCGTACCGGCTGGCCAGACCACCATCGATCGCCACGGCCTCGAAGGTATTCGACAAGGAGCTCGAATACGCGTTGGCCGTAGGTGGCGTTGCGTCTATCCCTTCCAGATTGTTCTCCAGATGGGCCATCGAGAAGGTCACCTGGTCGTTTCCGGAAATCCCGGTGTACCAGTACACATCCTGGACCCCGCCCCAGGCACCGTTACCCAACTGGACCGAGTCCAGCCGAGCCGCGAAGTTGCCTGGCGCCGCGATGACCGATTGGACGAAGTCACCGAACGCGATGCTCCATCCGTCGGCCGGCGGCATCGGGCCGCTAAACGTGCCGGTCGCCGGATCGATCGCCGGTATCGGCAAGTCCCTGCAGGGGTTGTCTCCTGCAGGTCCAGTACACAACTCGACGCCTCGACCGAACAACGCCGTGGTCAAGCTCGACGAATTCTCGTAGTTGGACGCCGGCCGCACCGGAATGACGGACTTGGTATTCCGCGCTGATTCCAGATTGGACGGGCCCGATTGCCATGAGTTGACGTCGAAAGCCGTCACCGAATAGAAGTAGCGGAAGTTGTTCCGCACGGCGTTATCTACGAATACGAACGGCACGCCGTTATCCGACAGCGTCGAGAACCCGCTGCCACCGCCGGTCACCGCGGTATCCGCGGTCAGCACGATCGCGGTCCCGTCGGCCAGGGCGGCCCGCTCACCCAGCTTGACCTGGACGATCTGGCCGGTCAACGGCACCGACACGAACTCGATGCGCGGCAGGCCCGGCGTGAACGGACCGAACGCAACGGCACAGCCCGTGGTGATGGCGATTTCCGGCGCGCAGAGCGGATCGGGATTGACCTGCCCCGCGTAGTCCCGCATGCTGGTGCCGCTGTAATCGAACTCGCCGATAAGGGTCAGCTCGTTCGACGCGTCTACCCGCCCGCGATACACCCGGTACCCCTCGACATCGAAGTCTCGGTAGTTGGGATCGTACAGCGCGCTAGCGGGATCGCTCGCGACCGCGAAGAACGGATCGGGCTGGCTCTCCGAGGCCGACGGCCGCCACAGCACCGTCACCTGATTGTCACCCGGCACCAGGAAGAAGTCCGGCGCATCCGGTGAGAACGGCAACAGGAACTGGGCATCGAAGATCGCCTGGGCGGTCAACGATTTACCCAAGAGCGAACCCGGGACCACATCGTACTCTGGTTGCGTGACGATGCCATCGATGGGCTCGGGGACTCCTTGATTGTTGAGTTTGCCCTCAGTGAACCCCAGGTACCCGGCGATGCTATCCACGATCGGCACGCCCGGGCTGATCATCAGGGCCGCGTTCCCATGAATCGGAGTATCAACGCCACCCACCTGAGCTACCTGCTGTCCCGGCGGAAGGTCCCCGCACGGTCCCGCAATACAGCCGCCCACGGCTACCGGAGCGGCGAAGATGTAGGACACGACGATGGTCCCCAAGCCACCCGGCCCGAGCGTCAGCGGGGTCGAGGACTGGTAGAACCGCATGTCGAAGTGCCGGGAGTTGTTGAGATAGCAGATCCTCGTTAAGGTCGGGTCGCCCGAGTTACAGGGCTCGTCACCCGCAGCAACACTGATCTCACCCGACAAATAGCGGTACAACTGGGTGGTGTTCTGCGGGTCGCCGAACTGGCCCCCGTTCTCCGTGTTGCTGTACAGCTGGATCGCACCGGCTCCCGTGGGGCTCTTCAGGTACTTGACCCCGACGAACCCGCTGCCGGCAAAGAACGGCTTGGAGAAGATGGAGGGATCGAAGGTCCAACCCTGGAACCGGTCGAACTCTCCGTCGTAGGTCGTGCCCAACGCGAACGGCAGAATCACTCCCGCCCAGTTGGTGCCCGCCGACGCGACGTCCATGTCGGTGCCGAACGCGGCGAACAGCGGATCGACCGTGTAGCCACTCGTCGGCAACGTGATCCCAAACGACGCATTGTTCCGCGAATGGAACTCCTGCGCTTGCTCCACCAGGATGTCGACCATCGACGACC
>JABDII010000094.1 GCA_013003805.1 Gemmatimonadales bacterium | reverse complement strand
GCCTTGGCCGGGTCGGCCGGGTGCAATATAGTGTCCCGGAGCCGACCGGGGCGGAATGCCGCAACTGGTTTCGCCTGAGCGGGTTGTGCTTGAAGTCCCTGGGCTCAGGGTGTAAATTGCGCGCTCTAGTGAATTTTTTCACGAACTCCGGATTACCATGCTCCAAGCGTACGTTCCGCTGCTCCTGGTCGTAGCGTTCGTCGTCTTCGCGGCGGCGGGCATGCTCGTCATGTCGCACTGGCTCTCGAGCTACCGTCGCACTCCAACCAAGCTCCAAGCCTACGAATCGGGAATGCCGGTGCTGAGCGACGCCCGCGAGCGCTTCTCGGTGAAGTTCTACCTCGTGGCGATGCTGTTCATCATCTTCGACATCGAGGTGGTGTTCATGTTCCCGTGGGCGGTCGCGTTCAAACAACTCCCCGCGCAATCAGGCGTCTTGTTGGTTGCCATGCTGGTGTTCCTGGGTGTGCTGACGGCGGGATTCATCTATGCCTGGAAGCGGGGGGCGCTCGAATGGTCGTAGAGCCGGAGGCCGGCGGGGTGGAGCTGAGCGGGGTTTCCCCGAACTGGGTCACCACGCGGCTCGATTTCCTCACCAACTGGGCCCGATCCAACTCGCTCTGGCCAATGCCTTTTGGCACCGCCTGTTGCGCCATCGAGTTCATGGCCACTGCCGCCAGCCGGTTCGACCTCGCCCGCTTCGGCATGGAACGTCTGAGCTACTCCCCCCGTCAGGCCGACGTGTTGATCTGTTCTGGGAGATTGCCGTTCAAGTTGGCCCCGGTCATTCGGCGCATCTGGGATCAGATGCCGCAACCGAAGTGGTCCATCTCGATGGGCGCATGTGCGTCGACGGGTGGCATCTTCGACAACTACGCCATGGTCCAGGGGATCGACACGATCATCCCGGTGGATGTCTACGTGCCAGGCTGCCCGCCGCGGCCGGAAGGGCTGATGTACGGCATCATGCTGCTCCAGAAGAAGATCAAGGGGGAGACCTTCACCGACCAGGATCTCCGCCGGGAGCAGGTCCTCGATGAGGCCGGCATGTTCCTGCCTCCGGAGCGGGTCGACGAGTTGTCTGAGCCCTTTGGGAACTCCATCCATCAGACCCGTTCCGGATGACCGACGTATCGCCTTCGGTCGGCGCCCTGACGGCTGAGTTCGGATCGGCGATTCTCCGCAACGCGATCTCGTGCGATCACTCGATCGTTTACGTGACACGTGAGCGAGCCCACGATGTCCTCGCTTGGCTCAAAGACACGCCCGGCCAGGAATTCAATTTCCTGACCGATATCACGGCGGTCGAGTACCGCGACGCGGAGCGACCGCTCGAGGTGGTCTACCAACTCCGCTCGCTCGGACGCAAAGCCGATCTCCGAGTCAAGGTGCCGCTGGACAAGACGGAGCCCTTGCAGCTGGAGACCGTCTACGATCTGTGGAAAGGTGCGGATTGGCTGGAGCGCGAGGTCTACGACATGTTCGGCGTTACCTTCGTCGGGCATCCCGATCTGCGCCGCATCCTCATGTGGGAGACCTACGGGGAAGGGTATCCGCTCCGGAAGGACTTCCCGCTGAGGGGCCATTTCAGCCGGGCGGAACAGGTGCGACAGGCCTTGGCCGCGAATCCCGAGGCGCAATACTCCCTGGAAGAACTCGCGCTCGCCCAAAGCATGCAGGATCTGCCCGCGGATATGAAGGAACGCCTGCGGCGTGGCGAGCGGGGTCTCGTCCCGTGACCCGCCGCACGGTGGAGATGGCGCTGTCCACCCCCGGCCTCGACGCCGAAGGGCGTCCGATCGGCGTCCCGCTCGGTGTGGCTGGCTCCGAGGACGCACAGTTGCCGGATGCCCTCGCGGGTGAGCACATGCTGCTCAACATCGGGCCGCAGCATCCGGCGACCCACGGGGTGCTTCGGTTGGTGGTGGAGCTCGAAGGCGAGGTCGTGCAGCGGGTCATTCCCCACATCGGATACTTGCACTCCGGATTCGAGAAGCTGGGCGAATACCGACACTACAATCAGATCATTCCGCTGACCGACCGCACCGACTACCTGGCGCCCATGGCCAACAATGTGGCGCTGGCCCTCGCGGTCGAGAAGCTCATGGGCATCGAGATCACGGAACGGTGCAAGGTGCTCCGGGTGATCGCCTGCGAGATGAGTCGCATCATTTCGCACATCGTCTGGCTGGGCACCACCGGGATCGATCTCGGCGCCTTCACACCGTTCCTCTGGTCGTTCCAGGAGCGGGAGCGCATTTACAATCTCCAGGAAGCCTGGACCGGTGCCCGGCTCACCACGAGCCTGACGCGGGTCGGCGGTATGATGGCCGACATTCCAGAGGGGTGGGACGCCGGACTCCGTGCGTTTACCGAGACCTTCCCCAAGGTGCTCGACGAAGTCGACACCATGTTCAGCCGAAACGCTATTTGGTGCGGGCGCACGCAGGGGGTCGGAGCGATGGCGGCCGAGGACGCCATCAATTACTCCCTGACGGGGCCGATGCTCCGGGCGAGTGGGGTGGACTATGACGTCCGCAAGGACCGGCCGTACCTCGACTACGAGACCTACGACTTCGAGGTTCCCATTGGGGAGCACGGCGACATCTATGATCGCTACATGGTGCGGCTGGAGGAGATGTATCAGTCGAATCGGATTCTCCAGCAGGCGCTCGACCGCCTGAAGCCTGGGCCGATCAACGTTGACGATCCGCGGGTTATCCTGCCGCCCAAGTCCCGGGCAATGAGCGACATGGAAGCCATGATCTTCCATTTCAAGCAAGTCATGGAAGGCATCAAGCCACCGGCCGGGGAGGTCTACCTTGGGGTCGAGAACCCCAAAGGAGAGTTGGGGTACTACTTCGTGTCGGATGGTACCGCGAAGCCGGTTCGTTGGCGCATCCGACCGCCGGCCTTCGTGAACCTCGCGGCCTTACCGAAGCTGTGTGAGGGTGCGTTACTGGCTGACGTCATCGCCATCAACGCGAGCGTCGATATCGTGATGGGGGAAATCGATCGATGACTGCCACTCCGGGCGCGGGAGCCCGCACGGAGCATGAGGAGGTACCGTACGAGCCGGTGTTCGTCGGGCCGGCACTGCGCCGGCTCGAGGCGCTGTTCGAGCAGTACCCGACCAAACAGGCCTGTCTCCTCCCCGCACTCTGGATGGTCCAGGAAGCCCGCCGGTGGGTCTCGGAGCCCGCCATGGCCGAAGTGGCCGACGTGCTCGGACTCACGCCGGCGTATGTCAAAGGGGTCGTGACCTTCTACACGATGTATCACCTCCATCCGGTCGGCCGGCACTTCATTCAGGTGTGCACGACATCCCCTTGCGGTCTCTGTGGGGCGGAAGACGTCCGTGACGCCCTGCTCCAGCAGACCGGATGCGGCGAGTTGGGAGCGACCAGCCCGGACGGAAGGTTCACGGTGATTGAGGTGGAGTGTCTGGGAGCGTGCGGGTTCGCGACACCTGTGATGATCGACGACGACT
>JABDII010000029.1 GCA_013003805.1 Gemmatimonadales bacterium | reverse complement strand
CCATCGAGCTATCTGATCGCCCGCGCCAAGGGCGTTGATCTGAGGCGCGAGGGAAGCGGGAATCTGGGCGCCACCAACCTGTATCGGGTGATGGGCTGGAAATACGCCGTCCCCTCCGGGCTGTTCGACATCGCCAAGGGGACCGTCGCGGTCCTGGCGATCGCGCCCATGGCCCGGCCATCGATTCTGTTCGGGCTGGCGGCAGGCTTCACGGCCATGCTCGGGCACATGTTCTCTCCCTTTGTTGGCTTCAAGGGAGGAAAGGGAGTCGCGACCGCGGCCGGCGTGGTCTTGGCCCTTTCCCCGCTGGCGTTCGGCATAGCTCTAGTCGTGTGGGCGGGGCTCGTGGCTGCTACCGGGTATGTCTCGGTCGCGTCGATCGGCGCCGCGGTGGTCTACCCGGTCGCGGTCTATCTCTCGCAGCCGGCGCGGCGCAGCACTATCTGGTTCGACATTGCTCTTGCCGCGCTCATCATCTGGATGCATCGGAGCAACATCGGTCGCCTGTTGAGCGGCACCGAGAATCGATTCGGCCGACGGGGACGGGCCGAGGCCACCGGGAGTGGGTCATGACGACCGTCGCCGTGCTCGGGGCCGGCAGCTGGGGAACGACCCTAGCGAACCTGCTGGCTCACAAGGGACATGAGGTTCGGCTGTGGGCGTACGAGACGGAAGTCGTCGAGTCCATCAACCAACGGCACGAGAACTCGGTGTTCCTCACCGGTTGTCCACTAGCCGAGTCGCTCCACGCCTCGAATGATGCGGTGGACGTCGTGGCCGGAGCACCGGTCATCCTATCGGTCATTCCGAGCCATGCGGTTCGATCGGTCGTCGGGCAACTGGACCGGCACGTTGAGCCCACAGCCCTTGTGGTGAGCGCCACCAAAGGCATCGAGACCGACACGCTCGACCTGATGCACGAGGTGTTGGCCGAGTGCCTGCCTGGGCGCCCGCTGGCTGTGCTTTCGGGTCCGAGCTTTGCACGCGAGGTATACGATGGACAGCCCACCGCCGTGGTGGCTGCTTCGGAGCATCTGCTCCACGCCGAGACGGCGCAGGACGTGTTTGCCACCCCGCGTTTCAGGATCTACACCAACACCGACGTCGTTGGGGCGGAGCTGGGCGGCTCACTCAAGAACGTGATCGCGATCGCTGCTGGAGTGCTCGAGGGCCTGGGCATGGGACACAACCCGCGCGCGGCGCTCATCACTCGGGGCCTGGCCGAGATCACTCGGCTCGGCGAGGCATTGGGAGCGGACCCGCACACCTTTGCCGGCCTGGCGGGCATGGGCGACCTGGTACTCACGGCCTTCGGGCCGCAGAGCCGGAACCACTCGCTGGGTGTGGCACTGGGGCAGGGGGAGTCGCTCGAGGAGTACGTCGCCCGCCGCCGGACGGTGGCGGAGGGAGTCAACACGGCCCGGGCCGCGGTGCGCCTGGCCCAGCGGGTGGGAGTGGAGCTGCCGATCACGGCGAAAGTGGCCGAGATCTTATTCGAGGGGAAGCCGCCGCGCGAAACGGTGGCCGAGCTCATGGGGCGTGACTTGAAAGCGGAACGGTGGGCCTAACGATGCCACGAACAGTCCAGGAGTTCTATTCGATCGGCGAGGTCTGTGACCTCACTAACCTCAAACCGCACGTGCTCCGCTATTGGGAGAGTCAATTCCGGTTTCTCAGTCCCGCCAAGAATCGCGCCGGGAACCGGGTGTACAAAAGCAAGGAGGTCGAGCTGATCATGCTGGTCAGACACCTCCTGTATTCCGAGAAGTACACCATTGAAGGGGCCCGGCAGCAGATCGACCACTACCGGCGCGAAGGCGAGCTCAAACAGATGGCCAAGCAGGCATTGGGCCGGGAGACCATTGGCGAGCTCCGGGCGGGGTTGGACGAGGTAGTGAACATTCTGGAGGGGAATGAGCCTTCGTCCGACGAGCCACTCGCTTAAGTTTCCCGGATGCACATCCTCGTCAGCAACGACGACGGCATCATCGCACCCGGCATCGGACTCCTCGCCGAGGTCTGCCGGAGCGTGGGCCAAGTGACCGTCGTCGCCCCCGACCGCGAACAGAGCGGTACCTCACATTCGCTCACCATGCACCGGCCCATTCGGGCGGCCCGGCGGCCCGATGGAGCCTATCAGGTCGATGGTACTCCCACTGACTGCGTCCTGCTTGCGCTCAACGGCCTGCTGCCCGACCGGCCGCATTTCGTTTTTTCCGGCGTGAACCACGGTCCCAACATGGGTGAAGACGTGCTCTATTCCGGCACGGTCGCGGCCGCGATGGAGGGAGTCACGCTGGGCGTCCCCGGCGTCGCGATCTCCTTCACCGGCCAGTCGCCCGAGACCCTGGCGACGTACAAGGACATCTTGACCGGTCTGGTCAAGCGCATCGTGGCCGCCACCGACTTTCCGCCTGAGACCATCCTCAACATCAACCTGCCCGACCGGCCGGCGTCCGAGGTGAAGGGGCTCAGGATCACCCAGCTTGGCAGCCGGTTCTACTCCGAGTCCCTCACCCGAATGAAGGACCCCTGGGGACGCGAGATCTTCTGGATCGGCGGTGGCACGGTCACCTGGACCGGCGGCGAGCAGTCCGACCAGCGGGTCGTGGCCGAGGGCTACATCTCGCTCACACCGCTTCACATGGACCTCACCAACTACGACCTCATCGAGACGGTGCACGGATGGGATCTGGAAAAGTAGGGCAGGGCGACAGCTTCGGCGGCTACCGCACCCAACTAGTCGAGCTCCTCCGCGACAAGGGGATCCGCGACCTGGCGGTGCTGGAGGCGGTGGCCAAGGTACCGCGTCACGCCTTCGTTCCGGAAAGCGTGCGGCACCGGGCGTACGAAGACTCGCCGCTTCCCATCGGCAACGGGCAGACCATCTCGCAACCGTTGGTGCAGGCCATGTATCTCCAGGCGCTCAAGCTGACCGGTTACGAGAAGGTCCTGGAGATCGGCACCGGCTCGGGGTACCAGACGGCGCTGCTCGGCGTCCTGGCCAGCATGGTGTTCAGCGTCGAACGCCATCGCGGGCTGGCGGACACGGCGCGCGAGGCGTTGGAGGAGGTCGATATCCGGAATGTCACCATCCTGGTCGGCGACGGCACCTTGGGGTGGCGCCCGTTCGCGCCGTACGACGCGATCCTGGTGTCGGCCGCGTCGCCCGATGCGCCGGCCCCGCTTCTGGAGCAGCTCGCCGACGGCGGCCGCCTGGTCGTGCCGTTGGGTGACCGGGAGAACCAGGTCCTCACCCTGATCACGCGGGAGGGAGACGACTACCGCCGGGAGAACTTGGGAGGTGTCAGGTTCGTTCCCTTGGTGGGCCAGCACGGGTTCCCCAAGTAGCCCATGCTCGAGACCGCCATCCGCTGGCTCACCGACACGATCTTTGCCCTGGGCTACCCGGGGATCACCGTGCTCATGTTCATCGAGTCCTCGTTCGTGCCGTTCCCGAGCGAGGTAGTCCTGCCGCCCGCGGGGTACCTGGCCGCGAAGGGGCAGATGAACGCCTGGGTCGCAGCCGGGGCGGGATTGACCGGCAGTATCCTGGGAGCG
>JABDII010000027.1 GCA_013003805.1 Gemmatimonadales bacterium | reverse complement strand
TCCATGCCGACTCGCGAGAGGCCTACCTCCGGCACACGCTCAAATTCGGGGTCAAGCCGGAACATCCCCGCCTCGCAGTCCCGGCCGATCAGGTCGCCGCGATCGTGCCATTGCGAGAGGTCGCCATTTCCTAGATCATTGAGCCCATCACGTTTCCGCGTTGCCGCGGGAATCTTCCCCTCCAATACGGGCTGCCGTGATGGAGGGTCTTTGCTGCAGTCTTGGGAAGTCCGCGTGCCGGAGGAATCACTCGTTATGGCGGACGGCGTCGTCGAGAATCAGGGAACCACCAATCGGTCCGCAGGCCATGTCGAAGGTCGTGGGCATCTCGCCGTAACTCATCTCCTGATCGCAACATGCTGCGGCATTCTGACAGGCGCGTTGGAACTCGCCATCATGTGGGTCCGCGAGGTGGCGTTTGGCCGGATGTCATTCGGCAGTCGCCATCTGTTGTGGATGACTCCCCTGACCTACGCCATGGTGTTCGCCTTTTTCGGCCTGCTGGTTGTCGCCGCGTCCATACTTGCCCCCCGCCGGGTGACGGCCCGCGTGAGCCTGCTTGGATTTATCACCTTTGGTGTCTTCTGCCTGTTCCTGCCCTTCCCCCAGATTCATCGTCTGGCCGCCCTACTGCTTGCCCTCGGCGTCGCGGTGCAGGCGACGCGGGCGCTCACCGCTCCCGGGCGGCGCCTTGTCGTGCTGGTGCGCCGAGCCACACCCTGGCTCGCGGCTGCGGTGCTCTTGGCCGCGGTGGCGACGTTGGGGTCGGCGGCGGTGCGGGAGCGGAGGCTCTTTTCCGGGCTCCCCACAGCTGAGCGCGCAGCGCCCAACGTCTTGCTCATCATCTGGGATACCGTGCGGGCGGCCAGCATGAGCCTCTATGGACACCATCACGCGACGACCCCCACATTGGAGTGGCTTGCCCGGGAAGGAGTCGTGTTCGAGTGGGCCATCGCCACTTCGCCGTGGACGCTCCCTTCGCATGGGACGATGTTCACCGGCCACTTTCCACACGAACTCAGTACGGACTGGTTCACGCGGCTGGACGACGCGTTTCCTACGCTTGGCGAAGTGTTCCGGGATCGGGGCTACGCCACCGGCGGTTTCACCGCGAACGGCCGCTACACCGGGCACCGGACCGGCCTCGACCGGGGGTTCAGAGCCTACCGAGATTATCGGGTTTCTCGGGCCCAGAT
Source organism: Gemmatimonadales bacterium (assembly GCA_013003805.1). GTDB lineage: Bacteria > Gemmatimonadota > Gemmatimonadetes > Gemmatimonadales > GWC2-71-9 > JABDII01. The sequence goes on along the minus strand of JABDII010000027.1, from coordinate 1,451 downwards.
CCTGTGGAGCACCCAGTTGCTGAATAGCCGGGTGGTGCACGATCTGACGTTGAGCCGTTCGCTCGGAGAGATCGTGGCCGCGTTGCGTGCGTTTCAATGGACGGTCTTTGACACCCCGGGCTACGATACTAAGCATGCCGGTGACGTGAATGACGAATTCCTCGACTGGCACGCCACGATCGATCGCCGTCCCTACTTCGCGTTCCTGAACTACATGGACGCCCACTCGCCCTATTGGTCCCGCCCGTCTGACCTGGCGCGGTTTACCGAAGGCACTGACCTCGAGATCCACTACGATGCCTCCATTGCCTACCTCGACGACCAGGTCGGGGAGTTGCTGGGGAAACTCCTAGCAACGGGGCAACTCGACAATACGCTCGTCGTGATCGCCTCGGATCATGGTGAGCTGTTTGGTGAGCATGGCTTGTACGGGCATTCGCAGAGTCTGCACTTTCGGGAGTTACACGTTCCACTCGTACTACTCGCGCCCGGCCGCTCTCCAGCGGGGATCCGTGTCTCTGAGCCGGTGAGCCTGCGCGATCTGCCGTCCACGATTCTCGAGCTGGCCGGGTTAGCCGAAACCGCTTGGATTCCCGGGACCAGCTTGTCGCGCTATTGGAACGGGTCGGGGGCCAAAGCGGGCCCCCTCCTCTCCGAGGTTCGGCGGGGCTACAACACGCCGGACAGCGTGCCGATCAGCCGCGGGTCCATGAAGTCGCTCGTCGCTCAGGGTATGCACTACATCTTGAATGGAGATGGTGAGGAAGAACTCTACGACTATCGTGTGGACGATGCGGAGGTAATCAACCTCCTTCGCACCGAGGATAGTACGAGAGTCCGTCCACTCCTGGTGATGTTTCGTCAGGAGTTGAAGGACCAGCTGGACAACCAGGTGCCATGAGACCGAGCCCCGCCCCACACGTACCAGGTGTGCTCGACCGGCGGGGAGTATTTGCCTGGGTGTTGGCTGGCATCGTAGTGATCGGGCTCGCCGCCGAGTTCGTGAGCCCACCCGGTGCGGACAATGCCTACCTGCTCCACGCGGCCGGACGGGTGCTCGACGGAGCCAGGCTCTACGTCGATATCATCGAGATCAATCCGCCCCTCATCGTCGCCTTCAACTTCCCACCCGTTCTCATTGCCCGGATCACCGGGTTGCCGGATCTCCTGGTCTTTCGGATCGGGGTCGGGTTGTTGCTGGGGGTGTCGATTCTCCTGTCCCAGGCGAGCTTGCGGCCCATTTTTCGAGGCGAGCATCGTGGCCGGCGTGCGCTGACGCTCCTCCTTGCTTTTGTCCTGTTCATCTTGCCGGCAGAGACATTCGGCGAGCGCGAGCACCTCATGCTCGCCCTCGTGCTGCCGTACCTCTTCCTTGTCGTCGCGCGGCGAATGGGTCGGCCAGCCCCGATGCCCTATGCCCACGTGATTGGTGTCCTTGCGGGGTTTGGGTT
>JABDII010000009.1 GCA_013003805.1 Gemmatimonadales bacterium | reverse complement strand
CACCAGCCGGTCGTACTCAGGATTCAGGGATCTCAAGCCGGTTCCAACCAGTGATGGACCTCAAGATAAGGCGCCGTGAAAATCGCGCAAGTGCCTGTCTTTCTTCGGGTTACGTGATTTTGGCTGTGGACATTTTGTGGAGGCTTAAGCTCTAGTGTGAGCTTCGAGTAGGCTTCCTCTCCACAGGGTGTGGAGATGTTGATTACCGCTTCTCCACATCCTCGTGGGAGCGTGCCTCTCGAGAGGGGTGCGCGAAGAACTTTTTGGTTTCGAGGGAGCCGACCCGATCTCAGGACTCGAGACCGACCTCGATGTACCGGAAGGATGGATCCGCTTCAGTGGGCAAGAACAGGCATCCCGCGGAGCTGGCGGCAAACCACCCACCGAGCAGCGCCCGGGGAACGTCGAGCTCTTGGATCATGGCGCCTAGCCAGCGCCGCAGGTGTCGCACTTCGGGAGCTCGACGGGCCAGGATTGAGAGGAGGGCCCCACCCCCCAGGCTGGCGCGGAGGAAGTGTGCCAGGGCGTGCGACCGTTGTCTGAATTCGACCGCTTTGACTCCCGGCTCGTCGAACAAGACCGCGCCCTCGAACACATCCATGGGTGGCGCGTCGAGCCTGGGGCCGAGGTAGACGTACTGCCGCGATTTCTGGACCTTTCGCTCCACAACCGCGGCACCCGTCTCACTGGTCAGCCGCGCGGCGTGGACCAGATCTTCGTCGTGGAGAATCCCCACCGCCGCCGTCCACTCGAGCGCAGCCAGGGCGGTTTCCACGGGGCAGCCCCCGTCATCGGTCGCCACGAGCCGAGGGGCCTCGCCGGCCCGGAGCATGAAATGCGAGAGGCCTTCGGCCCGATCCATGAAGGTCCGAACAACCAGGATTTGCGGTAAGGTCATTCGGGTAAGCTAAGGCTCCACGGACAGAATTCCTACGGGCGCCGGGCCTAGGGGACCGACTCTGTTTTCGACTCCACCTCGACGATCCAGAGTCCGGAATTCATGTCCGGCACGTAGATCTTTCCATCTCGGTAGATCGCGCCCCAGGCCATGGGCGAATTCGGGGTCTGGCCTCTGGCGTCTCCGGTGTAGACATGAGCGATCTGCCGGCCCTGCCGGAGCAGGTCCCCCCGGAGCTCTCCCGAGATGTCCACCACCCGCAGCCCACCTTGATAATCTCCGAGGTAGAGCGTGTCACCGGCCACCCACACGTTGTGTGCGCCCCCATCCTGCGGCTCGTAGTAGGCCACTTCTCGCGGCCTCAAGATGTCCGATACATCGATGACGTGCAGCCCACCGTAAGGTCGGCCCAACCCTAACATCGTGGGACCGGTCAGTGGGGACGGTGTAGCGGCAAACACTTCATCGCCGACGAAGACATAGCGGCCATGCCGCCACGCGGTATGCGTTCCGCGAATGAAGCCAGGTCCGCCGATCGCTTCGACTTCGCGATACAGGGCATTGAGATCGTATTTGAATTGCGACACGAGCTGCGGACTCTCAGGACTTCCACCCCGAATGCCATTGCCGACGTCCAGGATGACGAGTCCGTCGTTCCAGTAGCTGAGGTACGCCAAGCCATCCTGCACGTCGATGTCATGCAGCATCCGGCCAGCAGGCGTGCGGGGAACTTCCCAGCGTGCTACTTGCCGAGGCGCATAGGGGTTCCGAATGTCGATGACGCGCATGGAGCCGGTCGCGTCGTCGGTGAGGTAGACGTACCCGCGATACACGAATGTGCTATGAACGCCCCCGGTTACCGTCTCGGTGAATTCGGCGATTGCTTGGGGGTGAGCCGGATCTTCGAAGGAGAGGATCACGATGCCGTTCCGCCTGGTCGACGCCCCCTCACGAGTCATCACACCGTACGTACCATCCTCGGTCGTCATGACATCGTTGATGTGGCGCGCATCCACCACGACGGAGTCGGTCACGCGCGGAGCCGACGGGTCGGAGAGATCGAGGGCATACAGACGGTCCCCAACCGTGGTCAGGTATCCGTGCCGTCCGTCGGGATGAAGCCAAAACTCCGCCGCCGTCCCGTCGATTGGGTGGCGGCCCACGAGCTTGGCCGGCCGCTCCACGTCTCGTGCCGTGGCCTCGACCTCGGCCCCTGCGGTTCGTCCGGCAAAGGACGCGACGACTTGATACGCCCCGGGCGTCTCGGCAACGAACGACCCATCGGAATCGATGATCGCGCTCCCTGGATTCAGGGTCCATTCCGGGACGACACGCTCCAGCAGTTTCCCGGTGGCATCGCGCGCGCGGAAAGTGAAGCGAACGACATCGCCAGTCCGAACTGATGCGGTCGGAGGGTCCAGCTCGAGTGATGCCACGGGATTGGCGACGACCCGGAGTGGCAAGCGCTCAACGACGGTTCCCACTCGGGCAGATACTGTGACCTGCCCGGGCTTGAGAGCGGTAAGCCTGCCGGAAGTGGTCACGCCCACGACATCCGGTGCATCGGAATCCCATTCGACCGGGTCATATCGGCGGTCCCCATCGATCGAATACGGGGTTGCTTGGAGGCTCAGGGACTGGCCCGCGTAGAGCGAGGAAAGGTCCGGCTCGAGTGCGATACGGGCCACGCCGCGAGGGAGGATTCGAACTTCGGCAAAACCGGTCGCGGGCTGACCGCCGCTCCGGCGGCTGACCAAGGCCGAGACCCGAAGCGCCCCGGTGGCACCCGCGGTCACCAACCCAGTCGAATCGACGGTTCCTTCAAACTGGCCGCCTGATTGGAACCACCGGACCCGGATATCACGTGCGCGGGCACCGGCGGAATCATATGCTGCCACGGCCAACCGGATCGTGTCGCCGACCTCAATGGCCACATCGCTCGGCTCGATCTCGACCCGCGTTACCGGTGGAGCCGCCTGTTGGGGGACAGCTTGAGAGAGAGACGAGAGAAGGAACGCAACCGTAATCATGAACACCTCGGGACGTGGGGGCGGCTCGGTGGATTGGCAGCCGAATCCGGCTAATGTAGACCCACCTTCCGCATCGCGCGACTGGCTCGTACCTTACGAGAGGTTCGAGCC
>JABDII010000006.1 GCA_013003805.1 Gemmatimonadales bacterium | reverse complement strand
GACCCAACCGGATTATTTTGACCGCATTCCGGAAGAGCGGCGCCGGCATTTGAGTGCGGCTGGAGGTCTTCCGCTGGCACTGTTGGATGAGGCCAAGCAGAGCGGGCAGTTCGTGAAGATGCGCGGCCTTTGGGCCATCAAGGCGTTGGCTCGGGCCGTGGCGGTGGACCGGTTGGACCTGGGCTTCGTCGACCTGCTGTCGCAGGAGGGCGCGTTGGACCATCCGCTGTCCGGTCCGCGGGAAGAATTGTTCTGGCGCCGGTCGGTGGTGGCGAGTACCGAGCCGCCCCGGAGCCTGGCGCCGGTAGTGGACAACGCGGTGTTGGCCAGCGTGGGAGCGGTGTTCGACATCCGGAGCCGGACGCCGGATTCGAACGCGGCCGCGGTCGCCAACATTCTGGCGGAGATCGGTACCGGGCCCAACGGGAAGCCGTGGGATTGCGGCGCCTGCGGGTTCGACACCTGCAAGCAGTTCGCCGTCGCGGCGGCGGCCGATCGGGCCACCCTCCGGCAGTGCGTGCCCTATCAGGAGCGCCGGGCGGACGAGGCCGCGCTGGAGGCGGCCACCGACCCGCTGACCGGGCTCTCGACGGTCAAGGTGCTCCGGGAGCGGCTGTCGTATGAGATCGAGCGAAGTAAGCGAAGCAATGAAGGCTTCGCGGTGTTATTTATAGATCTCGACAAGTTCAAGGATCTGAACGACCAGTACGGCCATGAGGCCGGAAACGAAGTACTGCGCGCGGTGGCGGGCGAGGTGCGGGGAGCGGTGCGTGCGTCGGACTTGGCGGCCCGGTACGGCGGCGACGAGTTCGTGGTCATCCTGACCCGGACCGATCTTCACGGCGGGAACCGGGTGGCCGAGGCGCTTCGGGCCGGCATCGAAGGCGAAGGACGGCGACTAGGTTATCCTTCGGGGCTCGTGACGGCCAGCATCGGGATCGCGGAGTTCGATCCTCGCCGGCCGGTGAATGGTGATCTGTTGGTGACGGCAGACCGGGCGCTCTATCAGGCCAAGGCGGCGGGTCGAAACCTCGTGGCCAACCACGACGACGGGACGACCAAGGTCGCGAGCGGCGCTCACTCTTAATGATGCAAGGCAAGGTCTCTGTGACGGGTACGGGTTCTCCCAGACGGCCGGAGTATGGTGGAGCGGGCGGCGGGTTCGCCGGCGGCGACGCCCCCGATCCCTGGGGGGTGCGCCGGGCCGAGAATCTGTTGACCAGCCTCGAGGGCGTGCTCTCGGCGCGGGTGGTGACGACGCCGCTCGGCGAGGTGAGCGAGATCCACATCCTGGCGCAGTCGGGCATCGCGGCCAAGCAAGTAGTCCGGAACGTCGAGTCGGCGCTCTTGGCCCAGCTGGGCCTCCGGGTCGACCACCGCAAGATCTCGATTGCGCAGACGGCCGATGTCCGTCCCATCGAGACTTTGGATCAGGAGGCGGTGTCGCTCCGGGCGCGGACCCGCGCGGTGTTGTTCGAGAACCTCACGGTGTCGCCCGGGAGCCGGGCGCACCATACCACCTTGACGGTCACCCTCTCGCACGACGGGAAGAGCGAGTCGGCCGATGCGGAGAGTTCGGACACGCCGCGGAGCCGGGTGGAGGCGGCCGCTCGGGCCACGATCAAGGTATTGGATCGTCTGCTCGAGGGGGCCGCGGTGGCGCTGGACGGCGCCAAGATCGTCGAGGGCTTCGATTGTCAGTTTGTGTTTGCGGCGGTGCAGGGGTTGGGCGGGCGTGACAGCCTGCTCCTGACCGGCACCGCGCAGATCAGGGAAAGCGCCGAGCGTGCCGCGGTATTTGCGGTGCTCGACGCCACCAACCGGTGGACCGCGATCCGCCGGGCGAGTTGAGCTAGCCCGCTTGATCGGGTGCGGTGGCCGCTGCGCCCCGGGAGAGCTTGTTCAGGGAATTCGCACTTAGGAGAAAAATTGGGAAGGGGACCCCGGTCGATTGTAGCACCGAGCGGAGTTCTGAGCGGACAACTGAGGAGCGGAGCGTCGGGTAGGCCATAGCGAGGCTTGCCGCCTTCTTACGTGACTTAACGCAAGGAGGTGACGCTCATGCTGAGTATCAGCTGGCTCGCCGCGGCAATACAGTTGGTTGCCGATTTGTTTGCTAAGGCCGAAGGGTTAGTCTGGCTCTAGGTCTTGGCAAATCGGGGTCTCCTTCCCCCTCATCCTCCAACATGTCCAACACCTCGCGACTGCACCTCCTCGTCACGCTTGTGACAATCGCCGCTCTTCTTGCTATGGGTGCGGCATGGTATTCGCGGGAGCCATTCCCTGGTTGGTGGGCATTCAGCGCGTTCGCTATTGTCAGCATTTTGCTTGCTGGTCACTCCATTCGGTTGCGGACGCGGGCGGCGGGGTCAACGTCATTCATCATTCATATGGCGTCAGCACTGCTGTTCGGGGCTTTTTGGGGGGGATGTGTTGCAGCCATATCTACATTCGGAATAGTCTCTGACAAGCGCACTAGTCCGATCAAGCTTCTTTTCAATATCTCGCAGCAAACTCTTGCGATAACACTTGCGGTTCTGCTTTACCAGGCTCTCGGTGGTGGGCTTCCTCCAGCGTACCTTGGATCAAGTGCGGTAATGTCCTCGGTCCTTGTCCAAAGAGACCTGGGGTTCTTCTTCCTTATCGCGGCCACTTATTTCGCAACAAACTACGGAACCGTTAGCGCTGCTATTGCCCTGAGCAGTGGTCGTACCTTTCGGGAGGTTTGGCGCCTGAACACTAGCGGCGTACTGGGCTACGACATGGGCGCCAGTGCCCTCGCCGTTCTGATCGCCTGGCTCTATGTGCGATTCGATCAGGCGTTAGGATTCGGCGCTGGCGGGCTGCTTGTGGTGATACTCCCCATCGTGGCTGTGCGCCATGTTTACGGGATGTACCGCCAGCTGCAGGAGAGCGGGCAGGAGCTGCTGCAGCTGATGGTCAAGGCCATCGAGGCGCGTGATCCCTACACCTCCGGGCACTCGCTCCGGGTGAGCA
>JABDII010000619.1 GCA_013003805.1 Gemmatimonadales bacterium | reverse complement strand
GGCCACGCCCATGAGCCGGGCCGACGCGATGACATAGGCGATGACGGGGTCGTCCATCAACGCGCGTCCGCGTGGCAGACGGCATGGGACCTGGGCCCGAATCAGGTGACGCTCGAGGAATTCCCCGACCCGGTGCTGCCGGTAGAGAATGGCGTAGTCGCCCCAGCGCTTTCCACTCGAGGCGTGATCAGCGTCCACATCTTCCAGTAGCCAGGATGCCTCGGCGTCTTCTTCAGGGAACGAGACGCTCATCACCGGGAAGTCCGACTCGCGGTCGGCCGTGATCTGCTTCTCGAACAACACGGGGTTGTGCTTGAGCAACCGCCGGGCCGCGTCGAAAATCTGGCGAGAGCACCGACGATTGAGGTTCAGAATGATGGGCTCGACCCCGAGCTCCTCCCGGAACGTCACCAGGATCCCTGGGTCGGCTCCCGTCCAGGAGAAGATCGACTGCTCCTCATCGCCGACGGCAAACAAGTTGCGATGGCGCAGAGCCAGACGCTTGAGGATGGCGTACTGGGTCACGTTCAAGTCTTGGAACTCGTCGACCAACAGATAGTCCCATCGGTGGCTCACCACGTCCGCGACTTCGGGCTCCTGTTCAAAGAGGGTCCAGGTGAGAGCGATCAAATCGTCGAAATCCACCAGGTTCTTGCGGCGTAGCTCCGCCAAGTACTGCGTGTGCAGGGCCTCGTCACCGTCGCTTAGCGCGTAGTGCTCGAGGCGCCGGCGACCGAACAGGTTGATGAGTTGGCTCAGACGACGTCGGTTGACCCCGAGCCGGCGCAGGACGAGCCGCTGATAGGTATCATCGGCGATGCCGAATCCACGGCGGACTCCGACCCGTTCGCCATATTCGCGCAGGATGCCGAGGCAGAGGGCATGGAGGGTGCCACGGCAGAGATCCTCGCCGGCGCTCCCGAGGGTGCGGTGGAGCCGGACCGTGATTTCCTCGGCAGCCTTGTTGGTGAACGTGACGGCGCAGATCCGTTCGGGCACGAAGCCGAGTTCGCCGATCAGATGTCGGATCCGCCCGATGAGACAGTAGGTCTTTCCGGCGCCGGGGCCAGCCACCACCAGCACCGGGCCGAGGCTGGCCTCGATGGCTTTCCGCTGCTGGTCAGATGGCGTATCCAATTGCATGACTGGATCTTAGCGGCGGATTCGCCGCGACGCGAGGCCGCACGGGGTGCTTGACAGGGTCAGCCGGAGTATTAAGATATATCGTACGATATAGTGTACGATATGTCGTAATTGGAGGCTTTATGTCACGCGACAATTGGGATTGCGGTGAGTTCTTCGCCGCCGGGTTTGGACCCCGTATCTGGGCGTTCTGCGGCGAGGAGGGACCTCGGGGACGGGGACGGGGCCGGGGGCGGAGCCGGCGCCGGCAGCAGATGTTCGAGTCCGGCGAGATGAAGTACGTCATTCTCCGCCTGGTGAAGGAGGAGCCCCGCCACGGCTATCAGATCATCAAGGCGCTGGAGGAGAAGTTCGGGGGTTGGTACACCCCTTCCGCCGGAACGGTCTACCCGACCCTCCAGCTGCTGGAGGACCAGGGCTACGTGCGCATCGTGGAGGAAGAGGGCAAGAAGGTGTACCACATCACCCCGGAGGGTGAAGAGTTTCTCGAGGAACATCGTGACGTGCTCGAGGACATCATCGATCGGGTCCGCGATGTGGTCCGCGACTTGGCCGGCGGAACGATGGCCGATCTGAACGAAGCGTTCGCGCGGATGGCCGGGATGGCCTACAAGCAGGCCTGGAAGACGGGCGGGGGGTCGGATGACGAGCGGACTCAACAGGTGGTCGAGATTCTGCGCCGCGCAGTGAAGGAAATGGAAGAGGCCCTAGCCAAGTAGCCTGGAGCCCCACCGGGGTATTAGTCGGTGAACTCCGGGAGATGCATAGTCCACCATTGGCAGGCGTCCTCGCGGGTCCAGTGCTCGTGCCCGCCCACTCGGGCGAGAAGATCCCGCAACTCTGGCGCACTCTGGGGCCGGTCGGCGGGATCTTTCTCCAGGCACGCCATAATCGCTGATTCGAACTCCCTCGGCACTTCCATCTCGGTCCGCTCCGAAAGTGGTCGGGGGGCCGTATTGACATGGTCGAACGCGAGCTGCATGACGTTCGAGCGTGAGAACACCAATTCCCCACTCAGGAGCCAGTAGGCCAGGCAGCCAACCGCGTAGAGGTCGGCCCTTCCGTCGACCGTTGCCTCACCCAGCACCATTTCCGGCGCCATAAAGGCCGGGGTGCCGGCCGGCGAGGCCTGCGTGGTCAAGCCAGACGACTCGCTGGACTTGACCAGGCCGAAGTCGAGCACCTTGACCTGATCGAATTCCAGTCCGAGCCGGCACGTGAAGATGTTGGCCGGCTTGATGTCCCGGTGCACGAGCCCGTTTTCATGGGCCTCGGCCAACGAGTCACAAATCTGGCGGAGAAAATGGGCCGTACGGGCCGCCGGGAGGGGACCGAATTGCCGGACCAGCGTCTGGAGATCGACTCCGCGCAGGAGTTCCATCACGTAGTAGAACACGCCCTCGTCGCTCACCCCGAAGTCGTGGAGTGCTATGGTATGCGGCGAGGTGAGCTGGGCCGTAGCACGCGCCTCGCGCTCGAAGCGGCGTAGCAACTGATCCTTCCCGGCTGCGTCCTGAGCGCCGAACGCCTCGGGCCGGATGAACTTGACGGCTGCGGTGCGGGCGAGGAGGCGGTGATCGGCCCGCCACACCTCACCCATCCCGCCCTGCCCCAGCCGCTCGACCAGATGGTAGCTGCCTAGGCTCCTCGCCTTGCTGACGTCCTTCCCCAGGCTGGTGATGACGCGCAGCCCCACCATGGCGATTCCGACACAGATGTATCCTGGCACCAGCATCTGGATCGTCTGATCGGTGTTGGGGAACGCGAGGCCGCCCGCCGATCGGAGCAAGAGCGCTAGCGGGAGCATCGATCCCGAGGCGAAGGC
>JABDII010000618.1 GCA_013003805.1 Gemmatimonadales bacterium | reverse complement strand
CATCAGAACACCCTTGCCGCCGTATCGGGCCTCATCACCGTCCCTGAGCTCCACCGCCTCATGATCTCCCGTGGATGCCCCGCTCGGTACTGCTGCACGTCCGCGGGCGCCGCTGGCGAGCACTACTTCGGTCTCGACCGTGGGATTGCCGCGACTGTCAAGGATCTCACGCGCGTGCACTTCGATGATAGTGCTCATGCTATGATCGTATGAAAGAAGGGTGGATGTTCCGAGTGTCCAGCCGGGATTCGCGAGGCAAGCTAGCGAGCCCGTCAGTGGCCGTCAACGGAACCGGCACAGTCGCACACCGCAAGCCTACGCAAAATGATCGAATCCCGCGAGATCCTGCGGCACGCCAGCCAACGTGCATCGCACCGCGTGACCACGAACCACCTCGCCGATCTTCGTGAGGACCGTGCCCACGTCGGTTTGGCATTGCCGAGCATCGGACGCGCTGAACTTCGCCGGTAGGGCAACGAGGAGTTCGTAGTCCTCTCCACCTTCCGCGGCGTAGCGCTGTGGCGGAATCCCGCGATCCAATGCCACCGCGACGACAGCCGGATCGACCGGCATGTGATCGAGCTCGAGTTGCAGGCCAACCTGGGACGCCGCCGCCAAATGGGCCGCATCGCCGGCCAAGCCATCGCTCAGGTCGATCATGGCACTCGCCCCCCGCGCCGAGAGCCACTGCCCAGCCGCGATACGCGGTACGGGTCGGGCAAATCGATCTCGTGCGGTGCCATCGGGCTCCCTGCCCTGTCGCCACGCATCGAGCGCGGCGCGAGCTCCGCCCAACCGGCCGGTAACCCAAAGCCCGTCCCCGGGCTTTGCGCCCGACCGCGTGACCGCCCGCACGGTCTGTCCCACCGCGGTGACGTCGATGATCACGAAAGGCCCGGCGCTCAAGTCCCCACCGAGTACCCTCGCGCCAACCTCGACTGCGACAGACCCCACACCGGCCATGATCCGTTCGGCTGTATTCGCCTCGCGTCGCGGCACGGCAACGCTGGCCAACACTCCGATTGGATCGGCTCCCTCCGCCGCGAGATCGGACAGACCGGCGGCAGCGGCACGCCAGCCAATTTCCTCAGGGGTGAGCCACTCTCGCCGGAAGTGTTGTCCCTCGATCGAGAGATCCGTACTGATGACGAGCGACCCTTCGACGCGCTCGAGGACCGCGCAGTCGTCCCCCAACTCTCCCACGCGATCGCCCAACACCTTCGCGATTGCACGGATGCGGTCGAATTCTGGCCCGGGTCCGAGGCCGAGGTGCTTCATGGACGAACGGCGTCGAGCCGCCACCGCACGAGCCCGCGCGCGGTCGCGACCCAGAGGTATTGCTGGTCGACCGCCAGATCGTTGGGCTCCGCCGGCAGATCCCGGCTGACGAGCAACACCCGTGCTGGGGGTGTCGCGAGCGTGGCAAAGCCTACACCGCGCTCGCCGGCGACCCAGATGCCTCGCGCATCGGGAACCACGCGGTGGAGACGTCCCAGCTGGGCAGAAAGCACGGGGCCGAGGGTCCAGGCCCCGGTGGCCGGATCGCGCCACTGCAGCCTATCCGGCGTCAATGCGGCCAAAGTGTCGCCGACCCAGGTCAAATCCAGCACAGGTTGGCGCAGGCTCGGCTCGGTTCCGAGCCTGACAGGACGCAGGAGGTCGTTCGAGTCCGGCAGTGCCGCAAACACGCCCAGTCGCGTCCCCGTCCACACGGTATCACCCGCCATGGCCACAGCGAGAACCGCGCCGGCAAAGTCCGGCGCCAATCGTTCGACATCCAGAGAATCGGTGATGAGCACCAGCCCACGGGCGGTCCCGACAGCAACCTGCCCGTGACGCGCGGTCAGGGACAGGACCCGACGGTCGGGAAGACCCCGAGACTCATCGAAGACATCCACGGTACGACCGTCGGTGCCCACTCGAATGACGCCAATATCGCTTGCGACCCAGAGGAACGCCCCTTCCCCAGTGACTCGAGACGCGCGGTTGAACCGGACGCCAAACGCCGCTGAGCCTTCCAACGTCACGAACTCCGTGAGGGATCGCTCCACGAAGGTGAGATTCGCCTCGGACGCCGCCGTGCGGTCGGTAGCGACCCACACACCACGCGCTCCGCTGAAGACCCCGCCAATGATGGGACCGGGCAATCCGAACGGAAGGGGTGACGGAACGGGTGCGCCCTCCTCCGCATAGAGCAATCCGGCCCCTCTGGTCCCGAGATACCATCCCTGTCGGTCATAGGCCCGCGCGGCAACGGTGAACCTCGCCGTTCCCAACCGTGCCGATCGCAGCACGGCTGCTTGATTAGCCTCGAACCACGGATTCTCTCGAAACAC
>JABDII010000615.1 GCA_013003805.1 Gemmatimonadales bacterium | reverse complement strand
GTCCACATAGGGCCGACGCCCTATGACGCGGGCGGCCGCTGCCTGGTCTTCAGTCTCGACCACGCCGAGCTGCCGGTAGACGATCTTCCGCCAATTGCGGCCGCGGGCGCCGGTTCCCCGGTTGTCGACGCTGGCCACCAGGATCCCCTTCTGCGAGAGCATCAAGTGCCAGAGGTAGCGCGAGCCGCCCCACGAATCCCGGACGGTCTGGGAGCCCGGGCCACCGTACACATAAAACAGGATAGGATACTGCTCGGCCGGATCGAATCCGGGTGGCTTCATGATCCAGCCGTGGAGATCAACGCCATCGCCGACATCGACGGTGAAGAACTCATGCGTACCGCGATCGAGCTCCGCGACTCGACCGGCGACCTGCTCATTGGCGACGAGCGGCCGAACGGCATCGTGATCCGGCAGCTCAACCAGCGTCGTCACCGGTGGCGTGCCAAACCTGGAATAGGTGTGGAACGCCCAGCGCTGGTTGGGAGAGAGATTATAGGAGTGGCTCCCCGACTGTCCTGCGGGTGAGATCCGCTCGGCGTTCCCACTCCCATTCAGCCTGACGCGGTAGAGATACCGTTGGGTCGGATCCTCAGGGGAGGCGACGTAGTACAACCAGTCCTCATCGGTGCCAACGCCGAGGACCCTGAGAACGTCGAACTCGCCCGGCGTGAGCAGCGTGGCAGAAGATCCGTCGCGTTGGATCGCATACACGTGATTCCAGCCGTCGCGCTCACTCACCCAGAGGAAGCGCTCGCCGTCGGCCAGCCAGCGAAAATTGTTGACGGTGTTCACCCATGCGCTGTCGCGGTCAACCAGGATTGTCGAGACTTGGCCAGTGGCCGCATTGCCCAGCAAGAGCTCGTTCGTGTTCTGGAGCCGGTTGAGCCGTTGCATCACAATCTCGTCCGAATTGGCGGCCCACTCCATCCGGGCGAGGTAGTGGTTGCGGGGGTCGCCGGCGATCTCGAACCAGCGGGTCTCTCCGCCGTCGGCCGCAATGACCCCGATCCGGCCGTCCGAGTTGGTCTCACCGGCTTTTGGGTATTGAATCGGAATGACCTGAGAGTACAGGGAATCGGTCGTGTTGATGAGATTGAAGTTCCGCACACCCTCGGCATCGAGCTGCCAATACGCGATCCGCTTCCCATCCGGGCTCCAGCGCCATCCGTCGCGGAGTCCGAGCTCCTCTTCATACACCCAATCGAAGGTTCCATTGATAATGGTGCGTGATCCGTCACGGGTGAGCTGCGTAATCGTTCCCGTTCTCAGGTCTTCGACGTAGAGATTGTTCTCGCGCACGTAGCCGACCGCACGTCCGTCCGGTGAAAACTTGGCGAACATGAGCGTCGACGGCTCGGCCGCTCCACCGAGCTTTCGAAGATGGCGGCTCGCCCGCTCCAGGACCCAGTAGTCGCCGCGCGTATTCGTTCGCCACACCCGTTTGGAATTGGTGAAAACCAGGAGCTGCTCGAGGTCCTCCGACCACACGTAGTTGTCGATCGTGAGCGGCACCGAATCGCCAGCGGGCGTGAGATCGGCTGCCGAGACCATGATGGTTCGAGTGCCGGTCCGGGTATCGTATCGAACGATCTCCCTCCCAGGCGTAGAGTCCGCCGGCCGCTCCAGCGTGGTGTAGGCCGAGCCACCCAGGAGCCACCGGGCGGGACCGAACGATTGCGGCGAGAATTCCCTGGAGCCGTAGATGCGGTCGACGGACAGCAGGCTACTGTCGGCCACCTGAGCCGTGGCGGGGGGTGCGACGATGACGGCGAATGCCAATGCGATGAGAGGGAGACGGGCTTTCACTGATACCTGCCGGCAAAGTGGGTAAAGAACTGAGTCCATAACATAGGCCGAGCACGGCCGAGAGGCTACGCGCGTCCGGCCCCCACGGCGGCATCGAGGACCGATGCCACATAGCGCCCCGTATGGGAGTCGCGGGCCTGGGCAACGGCCTCGGGCGGCCCTGCGGCGACGACCTTCCCCCCTGCCTCCCCGCCCTCCGGCCCGAGATCGATGATCCAATCCGCCGTCTTGATAACGTCCATGTTGTGCTCGATGACGATGACGCTGTTGCCCTTGTCTACCAAGCGGTGAAGGACTTCCAACAGGAGACGGACGTCTTCGAAATGAAGGCCCGTTGTAGGCTCGTCGAGGATGTAGAGGGTGCGTCCGGTATCACGCTTCGCGAGCTCGCTCGCCAGCTTGACCCGTTGCGCTTCGCCACCGGACAATGTGGTCGCCGACTGGCCGAGATGGATGTACCCCAGCCCGACGTCATTCAAGACCTCCAACCGATCCGCAATACGCCGCTGATTGCTGAAGAATTCCAGTGCGTCCGCCACGGTCAAGTCGAGGACGTCCGCGATACTGCGTCCCTTATACCGCACCTCTAGCGTTTCGCGATTGTATCGGCGTCCCTTGCAGACCTCACAAGGCACGTACACATCGGGCAGGAAGTGCATCTCGATCTTGACTAACCCATCGCCTTGGCACGCCTCGCAACGGCCGCCCTTCACATTGAACGAGAAACGACCCGGCCCATAACCGCGCATCTTCGCTTCAGGCAGCGAGCTGAAGAGCTCACGAATCGGAGTGAACAGGCCAGTGTAGGTAGCGGGATTTGAGCGCGGCGTACGGCCGATCGGACTCTGATCGATCTCGATGACCTTGTCGACCTCGTCCAAGCCTTCGATGCGGGTATGCGTGCCGGGGACGACCTTGGCCCGGTAGAAGTGGCGCGCCAGCGCGCGATAGAGAATGTCGGTGACGAGACTCGATTTGCCCGACCCCGATACGCCGGTCACCGCGACGAAGAGCCCCAGCGGGAGTTCGACGGTCACATCCGCCAAGTTGTTCTCTCGGGCGCCGATAATCCTCAGGAACCGGTCCTCCGTCGGCCGGCGGCGCTCGAGTGGGAGCGGAATCCTGAGCTCACCGCGGAGGTATCGCGAGGTGAGCGAGGATCGGTGGGCGAGGATGTCGTCGACATCTCCCTCCACAACGACCTCGCCCCCGTGCCGACCTGCCCGTGGGCCGAGATCGATGAGATGATCCGCCGCCCGGATGGTATCTTCGTCATGCTCAACCACGATCACCGTGTTCCCCAGGTCACGGAGTTCCCTGAGCGTTTCGAGCAATCGCGCGTTGTCCCGATGATGCAGACCGATGCTGGGTTCGTCGAGAACGTAGAGCACCCCAACCAGACGAGATCCGATCTGCGTAGCGAGCCGGATGCGCTGGGCCTCTCCACCGGACAACGAGCCGGCCGACCGACCCAGGGTGAGGTAGTCGAGCCCGACGTTCCGGAGAAACCGCAACCGATCACATACCTCCTTGAGGATCGGTCCCGCGACATCCGGATCTAAACCCGGCCGTCCATTCTCTCGGATGGGGACGTTCTGAAAAAACTCGAGCGCTCGGTCGATGGAGAGCTCGACGACATCGCCGATGCTCACGCCATGCACCAACACGGCCAGGCTTTCCTGCTTGAGGCGCTTACCGCCGCATGTGGCACAGGGCTGCTCGACCATGTACTCCTCGAGCGAAGTTCGAATCGCGTCGCTCGATGTCTCGCGGTAGCGGCGTTCCACGTTCGCCACCACCCCTTCCCATCCGCTCTCATAGGTCTCGCGCCGCTTGCCCTTGGCGACCGCGAACTTGAGCTTCCGCCCCGGAACGCCGTCGAGGATCGCCCGTTTGGCACGGTCCGAATGCTTGGCCCAGGGAGCTGCGAGATCGAAGCGGAATGCCTTCGCTAGCGTGGGCAACACCACCTTGCGCAGGTAGCCAGTGGGCTCGCCCCAAGGAAGAACCACACCTTCGAGAATCGAGATACTAGGATCGCCCAGGATGAGCCCAGCTGCGACGGTCTTGCGGGTTCCCAGTCCATGACACGCCGGGCATACCCCGAAGGGAGAGTTGAACGAGAATTGCCGGGGCTCGAGCTCGCTCAATGAATGACCGCAGGTCGGACAGGCGAACTGCTCGGAAAAGACCGTCGATACCTTTCGGGCCTTGCGAGACCCGGTGCCGTGCCGGACGATCTCTACGATCCCGCCGGTGACCTTGAGGGCGGTCTCGATTGAATCGTGAATCCGAGAACGGTCTTTGGCCCGGACCACAACTCGGTCAACCACGACCGCGATGGTGTGGTTCTGCCGGCGGTTGAGCTTGGGAACATCGTCGAGATCATAGATCGAGCCGTCGACTTGCACCCGGACGAACCCACGCTTGCGGATGTCATCGAAGAGCTCGCGGAACTCCCCCTTGCGCCCGCGTACCAGCGGAGCCAAGACCTCGAGACGGGTTTCGTTCGGCCAGGTGAGGACCGTGTCGGTGATCTGACTCGCGCTCTGCCGCTCCACCGGGCTCCCATCATTGGGACAGTGGGGAATCCCGACTCGAGCCCATAAGAGCCGCAGGTAGTCATACACCTCCGTGACCGTCCCGACCGTGGAGCGTGGGTTATGACCCGTGGTCTTCTGCTCGATGGAAATGGCGGGCGACAGACCCTCGATGGCGTCGACATCAGGCTTTTCCATGAGGCCAAGGAATTGCCGAGCATAGGCCGAGAGCGACTCGACGTAGCGACGCTGCCCTTCGGCGTAGATGGTATCGAACGCCAGAGACGACTTGCCCGACCCCGACAGGCCGGTGATAACGGTCAGCTGATTGCGGGGAATGGCTACGGAGATATCCTTGAGATTATGCTCCCGTGCACCCCGGACCCGGAGATATTCCTGAGGCATAGCCCCGTAACGTAGAGCGGGTCCGATCCGGAAACAACTCTGGCGGGGAATTTGCAAGCGGGGGAGCCAGAGCACCGGCTATCTCGTTGAGGGAGCAGGAGTTCAAGGGCAAATGCCCGGCCCGGCTTCGGCCGGGCCGGGCCCCGTCCACTGGCCTGCAGGCGTGGGAGGCAAAATGCGGCGTTCCCGTCGCGCTCGACGGTCCAAGATCCGATACAACCCCGCCGTTCACGGCCCGCCGAGTCCCGCGGATCTCGAGTTTGATGCTGTGGACCAGGGCGAAATCGACGCCCCCTCGGAAGCCGGGGTGGAGTCCGCGGTGCCGCCGGTCGAGCCGGAAGAACTGGATCCTGCCCTCGCTCGACCGGTGGAGCCCGAGCCAGCCAGCCACCTCGAGGCCATGCCAGACGAGGAGGTGGTCGCAGACACGTCGATCGACCTGGCCGAGCTTACCAGCGGCCTGGACCAGGCACCCGACGATGTGGCCCTGCTCGTTGCGCGGGGTGCTCTGTTCACCGAGCGGCAGGAATGGGAAGCGGCGCTCGCCGATCTCCGGCGGGCACTCCGCCTGGCCCCCGAGGAGTGGGACGCGTGGGACGCGCTCGGCCGCCTCTATTGGCGGCGAGGCCGGCCGCTCGAGGCCGCCGACTGCTTTCGCCGGGTGACCGAGGCTCGTCCCTCGGCTCGGGCCTTCCTCATGCTCGGGAAGTCGCTTGTCCATGGCGGGCATCTGCGCGAGGCCAGAGCAGCTCTCGACCGAGCGGTGGCGCTGGACCCGGACTGCCCCGAGACCTACCGTCTCTTGGGCGGACTGTTCGATCGACTCGGGCGCTCGGAGGAGGCCGCAGCATTCTATCGGCAGGCACAGGAGCCGCCGCTCAGGTGATTCAGGTTGTCGTCGACGACCTCGCCCTCGTAGCAGCCGACGCCGTGCTCAGGCCTTCAACCGATGGCCTGGCACCGATGGGCCCGGCTTCGGCCCGGCTTGACGAGGCAGCGGGACCCGATTTCGCAGCATTCCGGACCACGCGAGAGCCCCTCGACATAGGAGCGGCCATCGTGACCGGGGCGGGCCAACTCGCCGCGCAATTCGTCGTGCACCTGGTGATCCATACCGACCGGCACAAGGCCAGCCGTGCTACCATCGAACGCGCCCTCACGTCGGCGTGGCA
>JABDII010000611.1 GCA_013003805.1 Gemmatimonadales bacterium | reverse complement strand
ACGCGGCGCCCCGCCGCACCCTCAGCTGGTTTCTCGAGAGTGAGTCGTTTCGTGCTCGGGTCGAGAGCGCAGCACTCGTCACACGCAGCACCGGCGAGCTGCTCATGAGGCTGCCGATCTCCCCGGGCTTCGGCGACATAGCACTCCACGGCTCGGCGGAGCCCTACGCCGGCGAGGTCCCATTCGACCGGTTCTTCGACCTGGCGCGTTCCGAGCGCATCTCGCTGGTCCTCGAAACGACCCTGCCCGACGTATTGCGTCTCGATCTCCCGTTCACCCTCTATCGGTACAAGCCTTGGAGCCAGCCGTTCTGCTCTTGAGTGACCCGGCGGTGTTCGACGAAAGAGCGAGCGCTACGGTCGCTTCGCTTGATACGGCATCTTCATGTACCGATCACCGCTGGCCAGCTCATCGAGCATTTGAGCGAGACGCTTGTCCTTGGTTTCAGGTCGCTTGGCCCGAGTGATCCAGCCGATATAGTCATTCCGCTGGTACGGAGGGCGGGCCTGGTAGGCTGCCATCAAGCCGTGCTGTTCAAGAGCCTCGCGGACGAAGCCTGGCATTGGGTATCGCGGCCGGGACTTCGGGGGTCCTCGTCTTGTCATGTCTCGTGGTCGTGCCCGTTTCGGCGCATCAGGTTGAATCCATCCGAGCCTCCGCTCGACGTTTGATGCCCAAGAGGCACTTTCGCATCATGATGATCTCGAATGGGTCCAAGATGAAGCGTGAAAACACGCCCGTCGCCCGCCATCGGAGACGGGAGATCAATCGGGTGTGCTCCGCATCGATCTGGTACAGGCCCCATGCCCACGTGAAGGTCTCGCCAGACCGGAAGACGAGCAGGAGCGTGCTGTCCGGTTCCAGGGCAACTACCTCAGCATCGGCGTCGTCGCTGAGCGGCACCAGGTCACCGACTTTGAGCCCCTGGAATTGGGGCAAGATCCGCTCGGCGCTCGGAATTCCCGCATTGTCCAGCAGGTCCCAGCTGTAGAACCCCGCCCTCTGATAGCCCATCTGCACGAGCCACGGCCATATGCGTGCCGCGGGCGCATTGATCGTCACCGCGCGGGTGGCATCGAAGGTCGGCTGCTCGACGATTCCGTCTCCGACCATGGGGCGAGCGACTTCCTGATCGGTCGCGCCCCAGGACAGGGCCCATGGTCGGTAGAGCGTGTAGAAGAGGGTGGCGAGGACAACGAGCGGCGCCGTCGCCCAGAAGGCCAGTCGCCTGAGGCGGTGTGGCTTCATCATCAGAGGTCTATCGCACGGGTCCTGGGTCCGTGGCAGGCCATCTGTCGAGACTGCTCGTCATCCAGATGGCCCGCTTTGAAGCTCAGGTTCTCGGTGCAGGCCCGCGGGGCTACTCGTCGTATGGCACCTGATCGGGGGGCTGGTTCCACATCCAGCGCGAGAACTGCCAACCGCCGTCGGCCCCACGCGCGAGGAGAACGGTCCACTGCCCGTTCGCCGCCGGAGCGTCCTCACCTGCAGCCGGAGTCGGATCGAGATTCCAGGTGCCGCGAGCGTAGGCGTAGTCGCCCATCACGATGACCTCATCGGTCACAGCACTCTGTCGCATCATCCCGACGTCATAGGCCTCGGCGATATCCGCGAGGACCGCATCACGGCCCTGGACCGGCCCGTCCGGCTGCATCAGGAGGACGTCTGTGGCCATGAGCGGGCCGATCGCTGCATTATCCGCCACGTTCCACGCGGCCACAAACTGGTCAATCTCCGCCCGGATGGCCGTGGCGTCGGCTGCGCTGGTGTCCGGCGCCGGGGCCGGCTCGGGTGCACAGGCCGCGAGGACCAGACCCGAGGCGAGGATGAGCATCGGCATACGAGTTGGCATGGTCATTCCCCTGTTGGTGGTGCGTCCAAATTCAGGTGTGAGTGGACGGAGTACCCATGTGCGGCTGGTTCCAGGGAGCTGATTGCCCCCGCCGGTACAATCAACATAATTCAACCCGGTGCTTCAAATCACAAGCGTCTACTGTTATCGACCCGCGTTAGTTGGGTCCCCACCAATTGGTCGTACGCCTGGCCGGCTCCCGACTTCTCGTCGGTGCTATGTCCGCCGGGGGTTCACCCGGTCCGAACGCGTTGTCCAAGGCCCATCGCGCGAGAAATCGATCGA
>JABDII010000602.1 GCA_013003805.1 Gemmatimonadales bacterium | reverse complement strand
CCATCGAGCAGTGGGCTGAGATCTGCGAGGAAGGGGAGGGCGTTCTCGACGTTGCGCCGTTTGCCATGCATCGCGTTGGGCTGATCACGACCCGACTGCCCGGAATGTCGGAAGCGATCCTCGAACGCACCGTCGAAACGCTCCAGAGGCGCATCGTGAGCCTCGGTAGCAGAGTGGATCGCGTGCGCTACGCAGACCACGATGCTGCGACGATCGGCGACGGGATCCAGGAGCTCCTCGCGCACGACCCTCCACCCACTCTCATCCTAGTGGTTGGCGCTTCGGCCACGGTGGATCGGCGTGACGTGGTGCCCGTTGCGATCGAGGGAGCCGGTGGAACGGTGGACCACTTCGGGCTGCCGGTTGACCCCGGTAACCTACTTCTACTGGGACGGTGCCACGGCACAACCGTGGTCGGCGTTCCCGGGTGCGCCCGATCACCCAAGCGAAGCGGTTTCGACCGGATTCTCGAGCGCCTGTTGGCCGGCATCCCCCTGACTGAGGAATCCATCGCGGCTATGGGAGTCGGAGGGCTCATGAAGGAGATCCCGTCGCGTCCACTTCCCCGCACCGGCCTCGAGTCAGTATCGACGTCCGGCCCACGGCCGCGGATCGGCGCGGTGGTACTGGCGGCGGGAGCATCCGAGCGGATGGGTACGACCAACAAGCTCCTGGCAAATGTCGGAGGATCGCCCATGATCGCGCGGGTGCTAGATGCTCTCCTGGCCTCCCGCGCGCGGCCCATCGTGGTCGTGACCGGACACGATGAGCAACAGGTGTCAGACGCGCTGGCGGGAAGGTTGGTTCGCTTGGTACATAATCCCGACTATGCCCAAGGGTTGAGCACATCGCTCCGGGCGGGCCTCGGCGCGCTCGAGGACGACGTCGAGGGAGTCGTGATTGCACTGGGAGACATGCCGTGGGTGTCGAGCAAAGACATCGACGCTCTGATTGATGCCTTCGAGCCCATGGAAAGAGACACCATCTGTGTCCCAGTGCACAATCGCAAGCGAGGGAACCCGATACTCTGGTCGGTACACTATTTCGACGAGATGCAACGGCTCGAGGGTGACGTGGGCGCTCGGCACCTCCTGGCTCAGCACGATGAGGACGTGTGCGAGGTCCCGACCGAGAATGCCGGGGTGCTACGCGACGTCGACACACCAGGACAGTTGAACGCGTCCCAAGAATCACACCCGAAGCACTCCGACCTCTAGCGTCCGCGTCGCTACCCCGTGTCGGCCATGCCGGCTTCCGAAATCTCACCGACGACCGTTTCCAGGGCATCGAACGCCGCCCGCGCCACGCGCCCGTCACCATCATAGGCCGGGTCGTAGGCCGTGAGTGCCACGGCGCCGACTCGGAAGCGTTGGACGATGCGGCCGAGCGTGGCGCGTAACTCCTCCAGGGTCAGGCCATCGGGCGCCGCGTACGAGTTCACCTTGCCCACCGACGGATCGAGCACATCGAGATCGAGATGGACGTACACGGTTCTGACTCTGGCGCGCAGCGCGTCGAGCTCGGCATCGAGCGATTGGCGTAGTAGCTCCGGCGAGAGCCACGCAACCTCGGCACTGTTCAGCGCGACAACTTCCAAGGGATCCAGATCGCGGGCGCCGAGCATCAGCACATTCCTGTCATTGATGGGCTGGAAGCCCGGGATGCTGGACGCGAGTTGGACCCAGCACCGCCCGGTCGCGGCGGTGAGCGCCATCCCATCGAGAAACCCGCCGACCGTCGTCTCCGGTGTGTTGAAGTCTCCATGGGCGTCAAACCAAATGATGCCCGGCTCAGCATCACGGATTCCGGCGAGGGTGCCGAGCGCCGTCATGCAGTTCCCGGCGAGGACTACCGGGAGCCGACCCTGCTCCACCGCTCGACGCACCGAGTCGGATAGGGTCCTGGCGAGCTCGAACGCGGTGGCTATCTCGGCGGGGATGTCGGAGGCGGGAGGCTCTATCCGTTCCACGGCCACAGCATGACCCGCTGTCCTCAAGCGCGTTTCGAGGCCGGCCTCGAGGAGATGCTCGGGGCCGGCTCCCATACGCACGCCGCGTTGACCGCTGTCGTATGGCACGCTGAGGATGTGGACGTTCATGCGTGATCTTCCGGTATTGCGCTTTCGCGCATGAGCGCGCGGATCGGTTCGTTATCGGCGAAGACCTGCCATTCTTCGACCCGACCGTTGCTCGTCGCTGCCCGCCAGGCCGCCGGGCATTCCCAGGTGCCGCAGCGTCTTCCATCGGGCGCCACGTAAGAGCCCGATGCCTTCCCCAGCACGACCGAGGTGTCTTCTCGCGCATAGGATTCGCTGACCGTGATGGTGTAGTCCGGGACCATTCGAAAGTACGCCTCCCATGCTTCGACGACGCGAAGGCGCCCTGCGATGATTGCACCGCCCGGGTCGACCAACCGGTGATCTTCCGTCATCAGGGCGCTCATGGCGTCGGTGTCGTGCCGATTGATCGCGTTGACAAACCGACGTGCGATTGCGACTGCCGACATCCGAGACTCCAGCTAGATCCAGTCGAGCCGCTCAACGGTACGCTCGTTCCGCAAGGTGCCTGTGTTGACGGTTGACGCCGGCTCGAATAACAGGACGTGCACTTCTTCCTCGGCGACCGGCCGGTGCTCGACTCCTCGCGACACGATCGCGAGCTCGCCGGGTTCGAGGACGATCTCTCCGTCTCGCAGCTGGATCACTAAGCGTCCCTCGAGGACCAGGAACAGCTCGTCTTCATCCGCGTGGGCATGCCAGACGAATTCGCCCTTGAGTTTGGCGAGCTTGACCTGTTGCCCGTTCAGCTCGCCGACGATCCTAGGGCTCCAGTGATCCGTGAAGCGCGAGAGCTTGTCGCTGAGATTGATCTTGTGCATGGGTCCGGCATTCCCTGTAGGGGATGAGGAAGGTGCTGAAGAAACGATGGCGCCAAGTTGGAGGGAGCGCCAGTAGGGCGGACCGTCGCCTCGAGCCGCCGACCGACCCCAGGATACTTCGCTCTTGCGCCGTCCCGAAACCGAGCCATTCTAAGGCGGCAGGGACTTCAATCGGCCTTCTTTACGGTTCCCTTTTACCGCTCGTTCCTTGGGCTATGACGACGGAGCCATACATCTACATCTGGCAGTACCGAGCGTCTCCGGCAAGGGTGACCAATAGCCCATCGCAATGCTATGGCCTTCCCTGAAGCGTTCACGACGGAAAGGTTGCGGGCGGAGCGGCTCACCGCCGATCACCGAGCCGAAGTGCTCCGCATGTTCGGCGATCCCGGCGTGATGGCGCAACTGGGCGGCATTCGGGACGAGCACCAGGCCGATGAGTATCTCACACGCAACCTCGAACACTGGACCAAGTACGGGTTCGGGCTGTGGATTGTCTATGAATTGGCGGGTGAGACACCCATAGGTCGAGCGGTGCTCCGGCACTTGCTGGTCGATGACGTCGACGAGGTCGAAGTGGGCTACGCCTTCTACCCGGAGTTCTGGGGCCGCGGCCTCGCGACAGAGGTGGCCACCGCATGTGTCGCGTTCGGCCGGGAACGACTCGGGGTCTCCTCGCTCGTCGCGGTGACCCACCGAGACAACCATGCCTCACAACACGTCCTGCGGAAGGTGGGTCTAATCTATGAGCGGGATATCACCTTCGAAGGTGCTCCCGCCTCTTTGTTTCGCACGCAATGGCCTGAAGGAGGCTCGTAATGTTTCGGAATTCGATCATGGGCCTGGCCCTGCTC
>JABDII010000599.1 GCA_013003805.1 Gemmatimonadales bacterium | reverse complement strand
TGTTTGAGCCGGGAGATCATGGCTCGACGTTCGGCGGGAATCCGCTCGGCGCGGCAATTGCGCAGGCCGCCCTGGGAGTGATCCTGGATGAAGAGTTGCCCGAGCGGGCGTTGGACTTGGGGACGTGGTTCATGAGCGAACTCGAGAAGATCGCCTCGCCCCACGTGCTCGAAGTCCGAGGTAAGGGCCTCATGATCGGGATCGAAATCAAGCCGGAGGCCGGCCCGGCCAGGCCCTTCTGTGAGGCTCTCATGCAAAAGGGCATTCTCGCCAAGGAAACCCACGAGCAGGTCATTCGGCTCGCGCCGCCGCTGGTCGTGGATCGCGCCGATCTCGAATGGGCCCTGCCGCGCATTCGCGACGTGCTCCTGGGCGAGAGCGCGTAACCTCGCCGAACCGGCGCATTGCGTGCGGGGCCAGGACCTCATCGTCGATCCCCCGCCCCATGAGGCGACATTGGGACCGCTTCGAGCGTTCGACGAGTTCCTGACCCGCACGCCCCAGCGTGCGATCGTGGCCGGAGCCCTGGTCCTCATCGTGGCGATCGGGGTCATAGATTACCTCGCCGGCCCCGAGTTCGTTTCGATCCACCCACTCTATTTCGCCCCCATCGCGATCACGGCCTGGTACATCGGGGTCCGCGCCGCCATTGCGTTGTCGTTGGCGGCCGCCGGCGTGTGGCTGCTCGCCGACAGCATGTCCAACTCGGGCGTTTCACACGAAGTGATCCCATTCTTGAATACGATTGTCTCACTGGGAGCCTTCATCCTGATCGGCGCCCTGTTGGCCATGATCCGGCGGCACCTTGCTCGCGAGGAGCAGCTAGCTGCCACCGATCCATTGACCGGGCTCGCCAACAGCCGGGCGTTTTACGAGGAGGTCGATCGTGAGCTGCAGCGGGCCGGCCGGTACCAGCATCCGTTTTCGGTGTGCGCCGTCGATCTCGACAACTTCAAGGCGATAAACGACACCCATGGACACCTCGTGGGAGACCAGGTCCTCACGCACGTCGCGCAGACGCTCCGGACCCATACTAGATCGACCGACACCGTCGCTCGTCTGGGCGGTGACGAGTTCGTCATCCTGTTTCCGGAAACCGACGCCGCGTCGGCCCGAGAGGTATTGGAAACGGTGCGCCGCCGCCTGGTCGAGGCGATGTCCCAACATGGGTGGCAAGTCACCTTCAGTATTGGCGGAGTGACGTTCGACACGCCGGCTCCGAGCGTCCAATCAGTCATCAAAGCAGCCGATGACCTGATGTACGAGGTCAAGCGGGCCGAAAAGGACGCCTGGATGCATGAGGTGTACCCAGGAGCAGCACGTTCAGCCGCGGTGCTGCACTGACTCAGGGAGTTACTCGAGCCCCGACGGCAGTCTCGGTGAGGAGAGCACGTCGCCGAACACCCGTCACCGCACGTCCGGTTGGTCGGCCGTCCTAGACCACCTGCCGGTCGCCATCCGACGCGCACGCAACCACCCCGAGGCCGGCACTAGCAGCCAGCAGGATGAGTTCTCCATTCAATCGAGGTGTCGTCCTTACTGCGTGGTGCCGCGGTATTCCGCAACCATCGCTTCGACCGAACCGGCTGCTCGGAGCCGGTCGACCCACTGCGTGGTGCTGAGCCAGTCGTCGAAAAATCCCTCCAACCGAGCGGAGGTCGACTCCTGGAAGAACTCCACGAAGGCCTCGGTCGTTCCGCCGCTCTGCCGGTAGCGCTGAAAGTACCCGCCGATCGCGGCATCGAAGGCCTCCGGACCGGTCAGCTCGTACAAGGCGTAGAACATGAGCATCCCCACCCGGTACGAGAGACCGGTCAGCGAGGCCTTGCCGTAGTCGATGAACGGGGTTGTGAGGTAGGACGGATTCTCTTCGAATCGTTCGACGATGCCCCGCGCCGCCTCCTCCATGTAGGACTCGAGTTCGCCCCACCCATCGAGTTCCGCCGCGAGCCGGCGCTCGAGGAACGACGCGAGCCCCTCGTTCCACCGGGGCGAAGGGGCATCCAGATCCGGGGCATTCCAGAGATGTGAGAGCTCATGGTAGAACTGGCGATGTTGCGAGGGATCATTGAACGCGTCACGCGTCTGAATGATCCCTGCCGCGAGACTCGCCTGCGAGCCGAAGCCTTCCGGAATCTCGATCACGGTGAGACCGGGATGCGCTCCGAGCGGCCCGAACCGCTCTTCGAGGAAGGCCAGGGCCTGATCCAGCCGGCTAAGCACGCGGCGGGCCCCGACCGAGTCGTCCGGGAGGTAGAAAATGCGAGCGCCCCCGCCCCCGCCCCCGCCCTGGCTCTCGAGCAGCCGGTACGGCGCAATCGCGATGTTGACGAAATCCGCCGGGAGGACGCTCCGGTACTCGAACGTGGCGCTCCCGTCGTTGACCGTGCGTGCGACGAACTCCCCACCGGCCGCGACTGTGAGGTCCTCGGGCACCGTAATGCGCACACCGAAGGCGAACGGCGCCCGCGGCGCGGCACGATTCTGTTCCCACGACAGCACCCCGAGAACCGGGAAGGCCAGGGCATCCTCCCGGAGGATCGTGAAATCGCGATTGATGTGATCCCGCACGTACCCCATGCCCGTTTCGGTGAACCCGGCCAGGTACCCACCATAGGTGACTCGTACCGCTCCTCGTTCTCCGGGCTCGATCGGCGAGTCGAGGATGATCGTGATGTGGTTGGCCTGGTACTGGGGCCAATCCTCGAGCGTGACGATGTCCTGCGTGAACGCGACCGGTGTGCCGCCCTGGTCGGTGATCTCCGAGACGGTCATCAGGCGGTAGAGCAGGAGTGGGATCAACAAAACCGGCTCGTCCGACGCGTTCTCGACTTCGAGCGTCGCCATGCCGTCGAGGCGTCTTTTGTCGTAATCGATCGCGAGATCGAGTCGCAGGTGGGCGAGCCGGAGTCCAATGAGATCCACCCCGGGGGACGCCGGCGGGGCCGGTGCGGGAGCGCCTCCCCACATGGCGAGAGCGATCAACCACGCGGGACTCAGCAGATCGATTGACCTCGCCATCACTTAACCGTCCTCCGCCCTGAGCGCGCGCAACCGCGGCTCCCCCAGGATTCGGTCGAGCTCCGCTACCAGGCGGGCCGCGTCCGCCTCGGAGAACACCATCGGTGGCTTCAGCTTGAGCACGTTCTCGTACGGCCCATCCGTGCTCAGCAAGAGGCCTCGTTCCCTCATGCGGTTTGCCACGTAGGCCGTTTCGGGTCCGGCCGGTTCCAAGGTGACCCGATCTCGCACCAGTTCGACGCCCAGGAAGAATCCTTCTCCCCGTACGTCGCCAATCAGCTGATGGTTCTCGGCGAGGAGCTGGAGTTGGTGTTTGAGCGACGCCCCGACGGTTCTGGCGTGCTCCTGCAATCCGTCCCGCTCCATGACATCGAGCACCGCCAGACCCACGGCGCAGGAGACCGGGTTGCCACCGAAGGTATTGAAGTACTCCATGCCGGTATCGAATGAGGCCGCGATCTCGGGCGTCGTGACCACCGCCGCCAGTGGATGTCCGTTCCCGATAGGCTTCCCCATCGTGACGATGTCGGGTACGACTCCCTGGGTCTCGAACCCCCAGAAATGTGAACCCACCCGGCCGAAGCCCACTTGGATCTCATCCGCAATGCACACCCCACCCGTTTCACGGACCAAGCGATAGCTTTCCGTCAGAAAACCCGGCGCGAGTACGATTTGGCCGGCGCAGCTCGGGAATGACTCCGCGATGAACGCCGCCACACGCTTCCCACTATTCCGGGCCTCGAGCGTGGCTTCTGCCACGTGGGAGGCGTAGTGGCGGCCCGCGTCCGTGGGATCGCGATAGAGCCCGCGATAACAATCCGGCGTGGGCACGACGTGGACGTAGTCCGGCGCCCCCTCCCCGCCTGGGCCGAAGAACTTGTACGGGCTGATGTCGATCAGGCGGGAGGTGGTCCCGTGATAGCCGCCGTCGAGCACGATGACGTCCGTCGCATTGGTATGGGCCCGCGCCATTCGGAGCGCCAGTTCGTTTGCCTCACTCCCCGAACAGACCAGGTAGCACACTCGCAAGGGATCGGGTAGCGTGGCCAGGAGCCGCTCGGTGTACTCGATCAGCGCGTCGTGGAGATAGCGAGTGTTGGTGTTGAGCACCGACATCTGCCGCTCCGCAGCCTCGACGACTACGGGGTGGCAATGCCCCACGTGGCACACGTTGTTGACACCGTCGAGGTACTCGCGCCCCAGATGATCGTACAGGTATTGCATCCTGCCGCGCACGATCTTGAGTGGGCGGTCGTAGGCCACGCTGAGCGTGGGGCCGAGCTGCCGGTGTCGCGCGTCGAGAATCTCCTCTGGGCTTCGCCCAACAGCCGGAGTCGGGACGTCCGGAATTCGGAGCACTAGATTCGGGTCTGGGCACAGGGCACGCCAAAGGGTGCGATCCTTGGCGGCGGCAACCCCGGGGAAGTTGCCGGTTTGATCGAGCAGATCGGTGATTATCTGGAAGTGGAGGTGGGGGGGCCACCCCCCGTTGACCGCGATATCGCCGATCCTCCCGACCTGCTGGCCCTTAGCAATCGGCTTGCCGGGCTTCAATCCATCGAGCGACTGCGCGCTCAGATGCCCGTAGAGAGTAAAGAACGCCGGTCCTTCATGCGGCTGGTGTCGCAGGATGACGGTCGGACCGTAGTCGAGCGGCTCTCCATTGTTCCCGAAGCTGTGCACGGTGGCGTCGAGCGGGGCGAAGACGGGGGACCCTGGTTCCAGGAAGAGATCCATCCCGAGGTGTACCGTGCGCCACTCCTCGACCTCGCTCCCCGGCGGACAAAACTGGTCCGCCGTGTAGAGCCGTCGGGGCTCGTCGTACCGCCCCACTCCCACGCGAGTGCCGGCGGCCTGGAGCTGGCCAAACATGACCCGGGACAACGCCGCCTGATCGGATGGCTCTCCCGCTTCGGTGAACTGGGTACTGGCGGGAGAGAGATCGAAGACCACCACACCGCCGGTTGCGAGATCAGGCCCAACCACGGGGCCAATGGCAGAGGCATTGGCTGCGAGCCAGTCAGCCACCGGGTTGCCGCGCGGGCCAGGCGGCAGCCCGGCCGCCTGTCGAAAGCTGTAATGGGCCAAGCGTGGACAGATGTTCCGCCAGCGCTCCAGGGCCTCCCAGGCGGGCGCCTCAGAGATGGAGAGGTAGGCGTTCTCGGGATCCTGCCGACGTTGATGCGCCGCCAGACAGACGCTCACCGCGAGCCGGAGCGCGATCAGGTCATACAGCAACCCGATCTCCTGCTCCGTGAGGGGATGGACGCCGTGGTAACCAGACACGACCCATGCTGCGGCGGCCACGGGATCGGTCTTGCCCAGAATGGCATACGCCGCAGCCACCGCGGGCTCGAAGACCGTGCTCGTCTCGACCATGTCACCGAAGTCGATCACGCCACTGACGCGTCCACCCTGTGTCGTGATGTCGGTGACCAGCACGTTGTAGTCGTTCCCGTCGTTGTGAATGAGGCTCTGTCGGAGGCTCGGGAGGACGGGAGCCACGATCGTCTCGAAGCGAGTCCGGACGTATCCCACCAGGGAGCGCCGGGCGGGATCGTCGATGAGCCCTATGTGCCGGTCGATGACCGCCCCGGCCGCTTGGAGATCCCAGTGGAAATCCCCTCCCCGGCTGAGCTCTGGCAGGGTGAGCTCGGCCAAGGCTCGGTCGAGCCGCCCGAAGAAGGCACCGAAGCTGGTGAGCAGCTCGGGCGTATGAGGCGCCAGCTCCACTAACAGGCGGCCCGGCACATAGGAAAGCAAGCGTGCCAGCTGCCGTTCGCCGCCGCCGGGGCCATTGAGCGCGGCGATGTCCTCACCCTCTTTCGTTCGAATCACCCTCGGCACCCCGAGTTCCGGCGCGACCCGTGCCAGGTGCTCCAGCACGGCGTTCTGCGCCGCGAGTAGTTCGGAGCGGTCCGAGCGCGCGGCGATCTTGAGGATGTAGGAGTGACCTGACCGGTCATCGACCCGGAAATTCTGATCCCGTTCGGCCGCAAGTACCCGAAGGGGACCAGTGACACCGTAGCGGTCACTCGCGACCGCTCGTGCGTCGTCGAGTGAGAACCGAATAGCCTGTCCTTGCACCGTCGTCATAGGCAGAGGCTCAGGTGGGGGCCAAGATGGGCGGCTCGAGCAATCTGTATCACCGAAAGGTAACGCGAGACGACGTGGTGAGGGGTCAGCTCCGGGTGCACAAGTGGGGAGTTCCACCGAGGGAGAGGGTGGTGATGGCCCGCCGATCGGAAGCGACCAGCCGATAGTGTACAACCCCGCTCCGCGCTTATGCTGCGCGGGCCTGAGTAACCTTTGCCGGCGCTTCGGAGGGGTAGAGACCCTTTCGCGCGATGTGCCGTGTCGTGAGCGCGTCGAAGCCGTGCATGAAGACGAACAACACGCCGGCAGCAATGAGCTTCACGGTGAGAGAGGTGGGTGCCTCCGGGTCGGGGAGGAGGAAGCCGAGCCAGATCAGGGTAGCGAACACGATCTCGACCACCGCGAACGGCTTGTGTCCGAGATAGAGATCGCCGAGCCCCGGGAACAAGAGTGAGAGTAGCGCGGCCTTGGTCGGCGACTTGAATCCGACCCGACAGGGCAGGCACTTGGGCGGCGAGCCCACCACCGGTTTGTGACAGTGCGGGCAGAGATTCTGGATGTCCGACCGATCGGCCGCGTAGCCTCGAAACTCCAGTTGCTTGCGCCGAACGAACTCGCGGATCTGGACACGATCCGTCCGCGGCACGTGCGAGAAGAGATGCGTCTTCTTCCGGCGCAGCCTCAGCTTCATGCCGCCCAGCAGCGGCCACCTGAGGGCCTCGATCGCCAAGTACTTCACTTGCGATCGAAAGATGCGCGGCCTGGATTTCCGGTCGACATGAACCAAGAGGATGCGACTGTCCGTCAGAATGATCGCCCGCCGGTTGAGTGAGTAGGCAATCCACCCGACAAAATACGATTCCCAGAAGGAAGTCCGGTTACCCCATGAAACGAAGTGGACCTTCTCACCCTGCTCGAGCATGGGACGCAGCGTCTCGTCGATCCGCTTGAGCAGCTTCAGCTTCTTGGTCGAGAGGCGGCGCGTCCGCCAGCTGTCGTTGTTGAAGATGCTGGGGAAGACGTACGGATCATCCTCATTTCGACGTACCAGGAGGTCCTGAAACCGTTCGGCGTTGTGGAGTCGAGGATGCATGGGACGGTTCCGCGTGAGCGTGTGGCCGGAGTCGAACAAGCCACAAGCTGGCGAGAACTATGCCACCAAGCGCAGAGTGCCGCCTACGCGGCACTCTGACTGTCCCCTACCCGCCTACGGGCCTTGGATCAGCGCTATTCCACCGGAACGAGGCAATGGTCCGGGCTCGGCAAGCGGCCCGCCCCCCTCCCCAGCGGTCGACCCGCCCTTGCAGAATCCCAGTGCGAATCCGGACCGCCCTGGGGGAAGC
>JABDII010000594.1 GCA_013003805.1 Gemmatimonadales bacterium | reverse complement strand
ACGATCGCGAAGGCGAGGGCGCCGCACGCCGCCCCGACCAGCCCGCCGGCAGCGACGAGGCCCAGTGTGACAGCGAGGACGCGGAGAGGACTGATCTTGGATTTCATCGGTGCCAGTTATCGTGGTTAACCCGCATCACTGGCTTGCAGACGCTTCTTCGCTCTCGGCCAGCTCATACGCCTCCCGCAAGAGCGGCGTGACCACGCGAAGGTCGGTGACAGTGCGGAGTTTGGTTACGTGGGACACGCGCTTGTCTCCTTGCACCACCTTCACAACATACCGTGCCTTCACCTCGCGACCCAAGTGAAGCACCAATCTGAGCGCATCGCGCATGACCGTGAGGTCCGCGAAGATACGGGTCGTACGAAACAGGGCATAGCGGTCGCGGGTCACGATCTCGACCGGGCCAAACTCCCTCACCGTGGCTTCGAGCCTGTCATAAAGCTCGACCAGCGCCGGTGGCCTGTTCTCGAGCAGCTTCTCTCGGTTGCCCAGGCCACACGCGTGGCGTTGGTTGACCCGACGAAACGTCCGGTCGCATCGTGGACATGTCCAATTGGTCGGCATGGTCCGCCGGTTTCCTCGCTTTTGATGAAGGGAGTCCAATGCGTTTCGCGTCAGCCGTGGCTTGAAGCGGAGAGCAAATCCGCCGCCTCGACGATGTGAGCATACAGCTCGTCCATGGCTGGCGTGTCCCTCGTATCCCCCGCATGCCCGCGTAGCTCATCCGCCAGCAGCTTCATCTCCGTTGCCGCGGATTTTACATGACCGATCTTGATCTCCGTCAGCTCGCTTTGGAGCTGCCGCCTGATGATTCCCCGAAGCAGCGCTCTGGGCAGCCACCGAAACACAGAGTGGTTCCGCGGGGTGATGGAAATCCTTCGCGCAAGCAACACCCTGTAGTTCTCGCGAATTGCCTGGATCATGAGATCGATCGAATGGTTGGAGGCCGCGAGGCGGCTTAGCTCATCCTCCTCCCTATACAGCGCACCCGCGGTCGGTACGATCTCGGCCGCGTGCGTCTTGAGCCAGGCATCCATATTCGGACAGATGGCAGCCGGGAATCCGGCCTCCTCGAGTGTGCTCCGGATCCGTCGAAGCCGAGGCGTGATCCCCCTAGGATGGTGCACCTCGCCAACCGTGGTGGGTTGTTCCCTGCGAGACACGATTACGTAGCGAATGACATCACCCGTCGGATAGCCGGCCGCACCGGGGAAGCCCAGCAGCACGCGTTCAGGCCCCAGTGCGTCGACCATCACGGCCGGGCCTGCCGCGTTGTTACACATAAACAGGATGTTCGGCGTTCCCCTGTTGCTGGCCAGATGGGGAAGAACCGCGGTAAGGTGGTGTTTGGCCATCACCACCAACACTAGATCATAGGCATCGGATGGCTCGAGGGTCTCAACCACTCCAACGTGGGTCGTGCTTTGGCGTCCCGTCGCCCCGTCCTCGAGCCTGATGCCGTGCTCCCTCAGGTCGGCGAGACGCCGGCCTCGGGTCAGGACCGTAACTTCGTGGCCCGCTTCTTGGAGCTGAGCCGCATACAGGCTCCCGAGAGAGCCCGCGCCGTAGCATAGGATGTTCATTTGACTCGACTCCCTATTCCCCTACGGCGGGGAATGTCGACTCGCGCCACGGTCGGTCCCGAACCAGATCGATCCGTCGTCCCCGCTCGCGATAGCGTAGACCACGTCGCTCAGTAACCCGTCCGCCGTGGTGTACTGGATCCAGCGCCGACCGTCGTGCCGGTACACCCCGGCACCCTCGGTCCGCGCCCAGACATGCCCGCGCCCGTCAACCAACGACGGGAGTACCGTTTGGCCGTCCATGTGCTGCTCCCAGCGACCCTCGGAGTACACCAACACGCCGTTCCCCCCGGTCCCGAACCACAGTCGCCCCGCCGTGTCTTCCACAATGGACCGGAAGTTCACCTCCGGATGGAATACCTCGAAGGCGCCTTCATGCAGCCTCGCCAGTCCGCGGCGACAGGCAAACCAGGTCGCGCCGGCCCGATCGGTCCAGACCTGATGCACCACGGCATGCGGGAGGCCATCGGCGGTCCCGTAGTGGGTCCACCCCGTCGAGTCCAGCCGCGCGGCGAATCCGTTCGCGCCAAACCACTGCACTGCTCCCTCCGCCGAAGTGGTCAGCGAGAAGACCACCCGGGTAACTCGGCCGCCGACGTCAGCAAACGACTGCCAGCGTCCGTCCTCTAGCAAGGAATACCCGCCTTGTCCCACGGCCCAGAGCGCCCCGCGGACTTCCTCGAGGCCGGCGACGCCATTGGAGACCAGGCCGTCTTCCATCGTCACGTACTGCCATGCCTCTCCGTCGAGGGCAGCGAGACCCTGTCCCCGCACGCCAAACCAGACAACACCGGTTGACGAACTGAACACCGTGCGTACTTCTCCCGCTGGGAGGCCATCGGCTGGGGTAATGTGTTGCCATGATCCTCGCGCGCCCTCGAGCCAGAGAACCGCGAACTCCCCGGTCGTGGGGTGGGAGCCGCCGAGGGTCCCCGCCAGGACGTATCCGCCGCTTCGTACCGCCACAATCATCACGCCCCGATCGCTGCCGGGTCGCGCGAGGACGGTGCGGGTTTGGGTGGAGCCCTGAGGGTCGTTTTCCAGGATCACGACATCCGGCCCGGCCGACATCATGGAAAACCCAACTGTCGCGTATCCGCCAGCTGCTCGCGGGGCACTCATCATGGCGCGGTCGTCTTCCGGCCCCCCATCGTGCCGCCACCAGCGGAGATTTCCTTCCGCATCAAGCCGAAGGAGGTAGACGTCGGTGCCGCCATTGGAGCGGGTCCCACCGTAGCCGGTTACCAGCACGTCTCCCCCACCGAGCGCCATGACGCCGTGGCCCACGTCGTCCGGCTCTCCACCGAACGTGCGCGTCCAGTCGACATCCCCGTCCGCATCGACCCGCGCGACGTAGACGTCGCGGCTTGCTCGGCTGCTGGAAGCCGAAGTCCCAGTGACCACAAACGCGCCGTCCTCGGTTCGCGCGATGTGGAAGACCCGCTGGTCTCCGGGCTCGTCGATGGAGCGGATCCACTTGGCTTCCCCGTCGCCGCTCACGCGAATGAGATAGGCGTTGCGGTCTCTCCGCCCACTCTCCTCCGACTCGGCTGCGAGGACGATATCTTCGTCTCCCGCGAGCGTGGCCGACCACGCGCGGTCGCGTCCTGGTCCGCCGAAGGTGCGCTCCCACGCTGGTGCGCCAGATGCGTCGACCCGCATGACCAGCACGTCCTCGCGGCCTGCCGCCGGCGCTTCCGTGTAGCCGACGATGACGAACCCGCCGTCCGGCAACTCCACCACGTCCCAGCCGAAGTCCTCGCGATCGCCGCCGTAGGAGCGGGTCCACAGCGTATCCCCAGCCGCGTTGAAGCGGACGAGGACGGCGTCAGTGCCCGTTTCGCGGCCCGCATCGGCGTAGCCCACGGCCGCGAAGCCACCGTCTCGAAGCTCGATGATTGCGTTCGCAACACCCAGCCCGGGGGTCGGGAGGACGAACTCTCGGCTGACGGACAACGGAGCTTGAGACGAGAGAACTCCTGGCACCAACAGGGATGCGGCGAGGAGGAAGGCGGTGCGCGCGAGAGTGAGCGTCATGTTGACGATACCGCTCCGGGCATTGACCGGCCGGCGAGCCAGCCACCGATCGTACCGGCCACGACGCGACCGATGTTGGACACCGCGAAGACGGGATGGAACTCGGCACCGCTGGCGAGGAGTATCACGATGTCGATAACGGCAACCGTCACACCCAGGACCAGTCCATTGAGCACGTGGGAAGCTGAGAGCCCCTTGGCAACCCACCAACCACCAAGCAGGCAGAACACGAAGCCGGCGATGGGGCCAACCCAGAAGCCAAGGCGTTCCGCATAGGCTTCCGCCGCCGTGGGGTCGGAAGGACCGAATACCACCACCAGCAGAATCAGCGCGAGCACTGCCAACACTTCCACCGCGATGGCGGCGACGATGATGCGGCCAAATCGGATTTGCATTGCGTCCTCTCGCTCTCAAGGTGTTCCGCGTGAGCGGCGGGTCATCTCGAGCGTGCCTCCGTCTCGGGCGCACGTCTTGGGTGCCCCCTCCGCCTCCATGATCGACTGATAAAGCGCTGGTGCCAATCGGCACCATTCAAGATCCGCGCTGCGCCTGGCGGAAGCGGCGAACCTTACTTCGGTTCCCGCACACCGTCATATCGCACCAGCGACGCGAACGATTCTTGCTCAAGTCCAGGAAGAGCCAGTCGCAGTCCTCGGCTGAACACTGGCGCACCCGATCCAGTCGCTCCGACGTGAGCAGCTCGGCAGCAGAGCGGACCACCGGCCACAGCATCCGGTCCAAGGCGTCCTCGCCTGCGGCCTCCCACACCCAACGATAGTCGGAGTTGTCCCGTGCGAGGCGCAGGTGCTCGAGGACGCCGGGCAGGTGTCGGTTCAACACGCCGACGGCGGCACCCTGTGGCGGGACGCGCCGAGCCGCAGCGGAGCACAGGTCGAAGATGGCTTCTCGCAACTCGCGGGCCCGCCGCAATGCCCCAGCCGCTTTCCGGTGGCTCCGCGCCGCCTGGTTCTTGAGCCTTCTCGCGACGCGAGGCGTGACGATCTTTGCCTGGACGCTCCACCGTACGAGATCAGCATAATCGGTGAGCAGCTCCCGCGGCGTGTCCGTGGGTCGTGCGTCCAGCGTGTTCGCGAAATCCAGGCACAGCTCCCCACCGCTCAGCTCGAACGCATGCCCGCCAGGCGGAGCAATTCCTCCCCCCCGGCGAATCCGCGTTGGCTGATCACGTTGGCCCGTCATGATAACCTACAAACTAGCCTTGACAGGTTACAGGGGCAAGACTATCGTATGGTAACCAGTCTATCTTCGTAAGGTGGTTACTCTACCGATGCGGCGTCTACATGTTGGAGTCGTGGCAGCCTTTGCGGCGATCTATCTCATCTGGGGCTCCACGTATCTCGCGATCAAGCTGGCCCTCGTCTCGGTGCCGCCGTTCACCATGACAGCGACCCGATCGTTCACCGCCGGCGCGATGCTGTACGCCTGGGGTCGGTGGCGTGGCGCGCCCCCGCCCACCAGAGCGCAGTGGGGAGGTGGAGCGGCGGTAGGGATGCTCCTGTTCCTAGGTGGTCACGGCGGCCTTGGTTGGGCCCAGCAGCATGTGCCCTCCGGGGTGGCTTCGTTGTTCATCGCCACGATCCCCTTGTGGATGTCGCTCGCGGAGGTGCTGACGGACCGCACCGTGGCGATCTCGCCGAGCACCGTGCTGGGGATCGCGGCCGGACTCGCGGGCATCGTGCTGTTG
>JABDII010000585.1 GCA_013003805.1 Gemmatimonadales bacterium | reverse complement strand
TCGTCGGTCAGGAAATCCTGCAGAGCACTCACCACTACAGGCCCCTCGGCAAGGCCGAGTGCCTCCACCGCAGCGACGCGAGACGTAGTCCGCTTCCGCGCAAATACTCCGCGCCTCGGTTGGGCCGAGCGCAGGAGCGTCTGAACCGCGTCGGGCGACCCGATGCGACCCAAGGCCTGACAAATCTGCCGTTGGACCTCGGGGGCTTCTTCCTCGTCCAATCGGAGGGACAGCGTCATGACCAAGCCACGACCCGTCTCACGACTGATTGCCTGAAGCGCGTCGAGCCGGACCATCACCGAGGAATCCCACAGCGCCTTCCGGAGAGGTTGAGCCACGGCCGAGGACCCGATCTTTCCCAGCGCAGCCGCGACGGCCCGCCGCACCCGCTCATCCGGGTGTTCCACTTGCTCCGCCAGGCGCGAAATGGCCTCCGTGAGCCGCAGCTCGCCACACAATTCGGCAATGTTGCGCACCACGAACCAATCCGGATGGTCGAGCCGATTGATGATTCCGCGGGTTCCCTCACGCATGTGGCTGAGCATGGTGAAGTAGGTTCTCCGCTCCGCCAGGGTCGGCGCGGCTGCAAGTAGCTCGAGAAGGACCTCGGTCGGCTCGGCGCCAAGCCGGTTAAAGAGCGCCACGGCCTCGGCCCTGCCAGTCCCCGACACCACTGCTTGCGCCAGCGACTCCTGCGTCGAACGGGGAAGCACGCGACGAAGCAAGGTGACGTAGCGTTCTTTGACCCTCGGGTCGGTCTCCCGTTCTTGCTCCTGGAACAATCGGGTGAGGAGATCGAGATACCCCTCCCAGTCCCCGCGCTCGGCGGCAGCTTTGACCTGAGGCTCGATCTCCTTGAGGAGGCTCCCTTTGCGGGGATCGGGCTGAATGGGTCCGATCAGGTACTCCTCATCGCCCGGAGTCGGTCGCATGAGGCCGGGCAGGAGGTCGGCGTCGGCTTCCCGATTCGCTGCGTCCGGTGACACAGTACCCGACACCTCCTGATCCGCACTCGTTTCGATCGTCGGGAGGTTGATGAGGTTGTCGGCCGCCGGCATATGGTGCCCAGACAGGACCTGGATCTCGCCTGTGCCGGCGGGATCGAATTGATCGATGAGATCTTGAGGGGCGTTGAGTTCGCCGGGATGGGCCAGGGCCCGAAGCAACGACAGGAGAAGCGCCGGATGGACACGAGGCGGGATGCGAATTTCCCGCACCCCGCATGCCTCCACTACATCCTGGAGTTCGCCCAGGCCGGGCGTCCCGGCTGGAAGGACGACCCCACCCACCGCGAGCCCCGACTGGTCGACCGAAAAGCGTAGGCCGTCATCGGCCATTTCGGCCTGAAGATCGAGAAATGCAGCTTTGTGCTGCTCGCGCGCCTCGGGTGCCACCCGAAGGAGATGAACCAAGTGCGCTAGCTTCGTCGCGACGGAGGACGGTGCGCTCATAACGCTCTGACGGTTGCAGGTCGAATCGCCATCAAGATACCGGGGGGCCGGAGGAGCGGCAACGCTCAGCCAGCGCGCGGGCAACATCCTCGGCCCGCCATGAGACACTGGCGAGCGGGATCCGCTGGGCCAGGAGCGCCGGCGCCGGAAGAGGCAGCCCTAGTTCAACACTATCGACCAGCACCTGCGCAATCTCCCCGTCCCGGACGATGCGTCTGTCTTGCAAGATTAGAGCCCGATCGAGCACCTCGATGGCAAAATCCACATCGTGGCTCACCGCCAGGACCGCGCATCCGCGCGCCAGGCGCTCACGGACAACGCGGCACACCGTTTGTCGCGCCACCCGGTCGAGGCCCGCGGTCGGTTCATCCAGAATGAGAAAGGCCGGATCGACCACCAGTGCGGACGCCAGAGCAACCAAGCGGCGACGCGCGGCGGGAAGGTCGTAGGGATGGGTCGAGGCAGCCGAGGTCAGGTCCAATTCCGCCAGCACCTCCCGAGTTGCGCTGTCGATTCGGGCGGCCGGCCATCCCAGGTGGCGAGGGCCGAAGGAGACTTCAGCCTGAACGGTCCGTTCGACCAGCTGAGCCTCCGGATTCTGGAAGAGATAGCCGACCCGATCGGCGAGATCTTCAGGCGCACGCTCGGCGGTCGGCCGGCCCACCGTTTCTACCGTGCCGCGGAGCGGTTGGAGCATGGCCATCGCCAGGCGGGTCAGTGTGGTCTTGCCGGCCCCATTCGGACCCAGGAGCGCAACACCCTCACTCGCGGCAATTTCCAGCGAGACGTCCTGCAGCACCGGAGTGGCCGGGTAGGCGAAGTCCACCGCCGAGAGGCATAGCACCGGGTTCAGCGCCACCGGGCCACTCCCTCCTCGACCGTGATCGGATAGGGGGCCGCAAAACGGGACGACTCGACCATCCGGCCCGCCTCCCGGGCCAACGCCGCGACCGCGGTTGAGCCCGGGCCCTCATCCCAGATCGCGTCCCCAGCCAGGAGTGTCTTCGGTGGCCCGTCCAGGACCGGGTGCCCGTCCCGCAGCACGACCAACCGGTCCGCCACTAAAGCGAGTGCCTCGACATCCTCGCTGGCCACCAGGACGGTAGCACCGTGGTCTGCCTGCATTCGGAACAGCTGGTACGCCAGCGCACGACCCGAGGCATCGAGCGCGGTGGCGGGTTCGTCCAACAACCACACCTTCGGAGTCAGGACCGACATCGAGGCGATGACGACACGTTGAAGCTCTCCTCCGGAGAGGGTTCCTGGCTTGCGTCTGGACAGATGCTCCACGGCGAGTTCCTCGAGCGCCCTATCCACGGCGGGACGGATCCGCTCGATGGGCCAGCCGAGGTTCGCTGGGGTGAAGGCCACTTCTTCCCAGACCGTGCCGGCGATTCCGGAGAGTTGGAGCTGGGGCGTTGCCGTGACAAAGCCGATCTGGCCAGCCAGTGCAGTTTCCGTCGCTTGAGGATCGTGCCCCAGGACGGAGACAGAGCCCCCAATACTCCCACCGGTGTGGCGCGGTGCCAGCCCTGCGGCGATGAGCAGGACCGTGGTGCATCCCGCCCCTAACGGTCCGAACAACCAAGTGATTTCCCCGGCACGCGGTGCGAACGACAGGTCACGTAAGACGTCGGCTGGGCCCGTGGGGTATCGGAACGACACGCCATCGAACTTCACGTCGCTCACCGCACGAACCTCCAGACCACGAGAGCCACCACCGTGATCCACAGAGTCCACCGAACGGCGCGATCGGGCCATGAGTCAGTCGGTGGATCGATGGGCGTTCGTTTCCCACCCTTGGCGACGGCTCGCATCTCGAGCGCATGGGCCCGATCGTCTACCTCCGCAAGCGCGCCCAGGATGAGAGGAAGTGCCAGCGGGACGACGGCACGGGTGCGTCCAAACACACCACCACTGAAGCGAAGTCCCCGAGTCCGTTGTGCCTCGATACTAGTCGCTGCCCGCTGGACGAACGCTGGGAGTGCATGCAGGGTCGCGACAAAGAGATACGAGAAATGCATGGGCCAACCCCGCGCAGCAACCGCATTGAGGAAGCGCGACGGGTCAAAGGCACGGTAGAACCCGAGCGATATCGTGATGATGGCCCCGAAGCGTCCGGCTTGCGCTAGGGCTGCGTTCGCCCCGTCGGCGGAGAGCGCGAAGAGACCGAGATCGATCTTCGGGCCCCCGCCGAGCAGGCCGTGGAGAACAAATAGAAAGAGCCAAAGCGGGAGGCAGACGACCAAGGCCTGACGAATGGCACGTCCCACACCGGCGAGGGCCACGAGGATGATACTCGCCACGTACAAGGACACCGGTCCCCAAGGCGCTGGGACGAGAAACGCCAGGAAGGTCACGGCGATGGCGACGGACAACCCGGTCAGGGGGTAGGCCCGGCGCGCTAGTCCTTGTCGCGAGAAAGCAGGTGCGGTCACCGGCCCACGGCACGAAGTGCTAACGGGTAGCGACTGATCATTCGGACCGGGAGGCTGCGGAGAGCCACCCCCACCAACGCGAATGCCAGTGCCTTGTCGAGTACGTCGGTCACGATGCTGGACGCGGTGATGGCCCAAGGCAATTCCATGCCGATCCCGACGAGGACCGTCGTCACGAAGGTCACTCCGCCGGCGGTCACTCCCTTGAACGCCAGGTAGGAAATGACCGCCGAGAGGGCGCCGCCGAGCAGGCCCAGAAGCCCACCCCACGCGATCGAGCTTCCGAGGTTCTTGAATCCGCCTCGCCGGGCGGCAACGAAAGCCAGCAATGCAATGAGTATCTGGATCGGTGCGAACGCGAGCCACACGTAGCCGGACACGAAGGACGTGAGCACCTGGCCGATCAGGCCGGTGACCACGCCTGCTCCCAGACCGGCCAGGGCTGAAACGAGAATAGTGCCGACCGCGTCTAGGTAAACTGGGAGGCTGAGTTCAGCCACAATCCGGCCAATGGCCACATTGATGGCCACGGCCAGCGGGATGAGGGCGAGCAGACGGGAAGACACAGTTGGCCAATACCTTAGTTAGATTCATGGCCCGGAGCGGCTCAGGGCGAGCAGTTCCGCCACAGCAACGTGGTCCAACAACCCCGATAAACTAGCTAGGCGCATCGACTTATGAAACATACCCACGTCTTGGCCGCGGCCATGCTGTTCATACCCGCAACGACTCTGCCGGGCCAGAGTTCCCCGGCGGCCCGTCAGGTCCTCGAAGACATCCAGTTCCTCGCGGCCGACCGATTGGGCGGGCGGATGACGGGATCACCCGGGGCCGACACCGCAGCGGCGTACCTGGCACGGCGTTTGGAGCAGGCTGGCCTGCAAGCACCTCCCGCGGGATGGATGCAGTCATTCCAGGTGGCGGAAGACGCACCGATGGCCAGCCACGCAGGTGTCGGCGGCGTCACGGGAATGAACGTCATCGGGGTCCTGCCCGGACGCGATCCGGACCTTCGAAGTGAGACTGTCATCGTCGGGGCGCACTACGACCACCTTGGATTGGGGGGCGCCGGCGCGCTCGATCCCAACAACACGGGCTACGTCCACAAC
>JABDII010000564.1 GCA_013003805.1 Gemmatimonadales bacterium | reverse complement strand
CGACTCCACGTGCCGCTCGGTCGAAGTGCGGACCCAGTCCTCGGGGACGATCTGCTTCCCATCCCACCTCCCGTCGTTCAGGTACAGGTACCCGATCTTGGCTAGCTGCTCGGCTTCCAGGTAGAGCCCACCCTCAGTGTCGGGGTACCCCTTCGGCGTCTTCTTCCAGTGGTAGTCGCGGATGCCGAGCGGGCCGAACAGATACGCTTCGGCATATTGGTCGACGAAGCGGCCGGTGGCCTGCTTGATGACGCCGGACATCAAGTGGCTGCCACCGCTATTGTAGACCCACTTCTCGCCGGGGCCGGCATCCATCGGCTGATCGAGCGTGAACTGGATCCAGTCGTCGCTATGCTCGAGCTGGGTTGTCGTGTTGGTCTCGTCGAGCGGCCGGTCTTGCTCGTGCCATTCGATGCCGGAGCGCATGGTGAGCAGGTCGTGCAGGGTGGCGCGATGAAGCCGGGCGTCCACGCGGGAAAGATCGTAGTCCTGAAAGAACGAAAGGAGCGGTGCGTCCGGCCCTTCGATCTCGCCACGCCCGATTGCGATGCCGATCAGCACCGAGGTGATCGACTTGGTCACCGACTGCAATGAGTGGACGTCTCGGCCCTGGTAGTATGGGTGGTGGTCGGGATGGTAATAGTTGTACTGGTGGATGGCGGTGTCGTCCGCGCAGGCGCCTTCCCCGCAGCCGAGCGCTCCCGTGAAGCCGCGGCTAATAGCCCGGTAGTCCTGGTCGTAACGTTCGCTGCGGACCAGGTACCCGTTCCGAACGACGATCATCCGGTCAACGTACCCATACGTCCCCGCCTCGATCTCTTGGTGGAGCTGGGCCAGGGGAGCGGTATTCAGGCCCTGCTCTTCCGGCGTGGACGCTGGCCACCCATTGGTGGACCAGGGGGCCTGGGCCGCCGCGTTCGGGGCCAGCGTTATGAGCAAGATGAACAACCCGATGGCGGCATGTTTCATCGACAGGTCTCCTCATCTCCTTCGCCCAATTGTTCGACCGGCTCTCGGAGTAACAGGTCATTCCACTCGCTGGCCTGGCCGCCGGTATAGCGCTCGAGGAACGCCCCCACGATTCGCTCCAACTGCCGACTACCCTCCAGGACCATCTCCTGTTCCGGGAGCGGGCGGTGGGCAAACAGCGGGGAGCGAATGCCGCCGTAGGAAGTGAAGTCGGCGTGGTTGAGCCCACTCACCGTACTCCAGAACGCATTCTCGCCGGGCAGGGCCTCATAAATCTCGCGACCCTTGGCCACGCGGAAGCGGCCGGGCATGGTCCCGGTCAGGTGGAGAAACGGAATGGTGAAGCAGCCGGCGACGAATGCGAACTCCTGCGCCAACTCAGCGCCGTACTCGTAGCCGGCCGCGCCGTCGATGCTCACGAAGGCTCGGAGCCGTTCCGAGTTCCGGCTCGCGACCAG
This sequence comes from Gemmatimonadales bacterium, assembly GCA_013003805.1. Classification (GTDB taxonomy): domain Bacteria; phylum Gemmatimonadota; class Gemmatimonadetes; order Gemmatimonadales; family GWC2-71-9; genus JABDII01. Next base: position 1,260 of record JABDII010000564.1, on the reverse strand, counting down.
CAGCGCCGAAAGCGCGCCGACACTCCATCCGCCAATCGAGAGTCGATCGGAGTCCACGTATGGCAAGTCCTGAAGGGAGCGAAGCGCGTGCTCCAGATCCGCCACCTGGGTCGCGATGCCGGCCGTATCAAACTGTAGCCGCTGACCATCACCGTGGCCGAACGACGCAAGAGAGGCTACCACGAACCCGCGAGCCGCCAGATCCTCCGCGAGCCCGGTATACATGTATGCCGGCGCGTTCAGTCCGACCTCGAGCAGCACGGCCGGGTGCCGGCCCGATGCCGGGTCCCGGGCAGCGCCCGCGCTCACCGGACGGTCGAGTAATTGGGCGAGGTCCGCATCTTCAAGCGTCACGTCCCACCCGCGCTCGAAGCGCTCCCGGTACTCACTGACCGCCGCCGCTGAACCCGGTTCCTCCAGGCTCCCCGGTTCGCTCAGGTAGTCGCCGAGGCGCATGCTCGCCCCGCTGGAGGACGCGGCCGGATACCAGACCCAGAGCCTCTGCGGCCGCGGAACCTGGCGGCCGTTCGCTTGATACTGACGAGTTGCATCGGGAATCTCGTAGACGCTGAAACCGACCGGGACGGGGGTGGGTTCCCCTGGCCTGCATGCCAAAGCGAGTGCGAGGGCAGCCACACCGACGAGGGGAGTGAGTTGCATGGAAGATCCTGAGCGGGCAGCGGCCAGTGGTTCGATCCGGGGACACGGCGACGTAGGAAGGAATCGACCCAATCCGGCGAGCTTGCCTGTCCACCACTTCCTTCCACCTACCTCCTACGTCAGGGATCCCCATGGAGTTCCGGAATGGCCGATAGCTGATAGCTGATAGCCATCGACCGTGTCGCTGTCATGGGCCTGGAACCGGATAGTGATCCGCATCGGCGTAGGTGATCAGCCAGCCGGCGCCGCGCCGTTCCCAGATCAGGCTCGTAGGCCCGCGGAAACTGAATGATGTGCCCGTTGCGTCGACGATGCTGTCGCGAAACGTGAAGGTGGCCAAGGCCGCATCCCGACCGAGCACCTTAATCTCGATGTCGGCAAAGCCCGGCTCCAGGTGTTGGAGTGTCACGAAATTCTGGCGGATCATCTGGACCGTAGGCTCGTAGCCCACCCGGACCCCGTCGTTGTACATGTAGAAGTCCGGGGCGATATGCGCCACGACCCGCTCGGCATCGAGGGCCCGTTCCGCCTCCTCGAAGGCGCGGGTGGCCGAGTCGACGCGTAGAGCGATGGCATGACGCTCCGCCTGGGTCATGGGGT
>JABDII010000620.1 GCA_013003805.1 Gemmatimonadales bacterium | reverse complement strand
CGGCGAGGGTCGCGTCGTTTTTTTTTTATTTTTTGGGGTAGACCTAGATCTACACTAAACCATCTACGCCGCCGGTCGCGTCGTACACCGGCCGAAAGGCGTCACAGGCTGCCCGGACGTCCGCCACCGTGAGCGCCACGAAGATGTCTTCGGCGCTGTGTCCCGCGGTCGCAAGCCGGCGGATATCAGCGTCGTAATCACTACTGCTGCTAATAGCCTGCTCGAAAATGGTCGGGTTGCTGGTCATGCCGGAGAGCCCGTCCTGTTCGATCAGGCGGTGGAGCTTACCGGATGCCATGAGATCGCGCGTAATGAAATCGTACCAGACGCTCTGGCCTATCCGGCCGAGCTCCACCAGCGGATTGGTCATGGGGATCTCCGTGCTAAAACCTGCTTCACCGCCGCTACGGCGCGCTCGACCGTGAACCCGAACTGCGCGAACAACTCTCCGGCTGGCGCAGAAGCCCCGAAGCGATCCAATCCGACCATCATACCGTTATCCGTCGTGTAACGCATCCACCCCAACGACGCACCCGCCTCAATGGCGACGCGTGCCCGGATTGTCGGCGGGAGCACCTGCTCTCGGTACGCTGCCGGCTGGGCCTCGAACAATTCCCAGGACGGCATCGACACGACCCTCGTGGGAATGCCCTCACCCACCAACGCGTCTGCTGCCTCGAGGGCGAGAGCAACCTCCGAGCCGGTCGCAATCAGAATGGCCCGGCCCGGCTCGGGTGGATCGAACAAGACATAGGCGCCGCGGTGGGTGCCCTCCGCTGAGGCGAATCGTTCCCTATCGATCACTGGCAGCTTCTGCCGCGTCAGCGCCAGCACCACCGGCCCTTCACGGTGCCGGACGGCGGCGCGCCATGCCTCGACGGTCTCCGCCGCGTCGGCCGGGCGAATGACGACGAGGTTCGGTGTGGCACGCAGCATGGCGAGTTGCTCCACCGGCTGATGGGTCGGCCCGTCTTCTCCCAGGCCGATTGAGTCGTGGGTTCCCACGAAGATCACCGGCAAGTGCGACAGGGCGGCCAGGCGGATGGCGGGCTTCATGTAGTCGGCAAAAACCAAGAACGTGCTGCCGTATGGCCGTACCCCACCATGGGCGGCCATCCCATTCAGGCACGCGGCCATGCCGTGTTCCCGGACTCCCCAGTGGAAGTTTCGTCCGATGACGCCAGGGCCGAACACCCCGACTTCCGGGAGCACGGTGCCCGTACTCTCGCTCAGGTCGGCCGATCCGCCCAGGAGTTCCGGCAGGGTGCTCGAGAGCGCCTTCAAGGTCGCGGCCGAGGCCTTGCGGGTCGCCACCTTGCCGCCAGCCGGGGTGAAGGTCGGGAGCCGGGCGTCCCACCCCGACGGAAGTTCTCCGGCGAGACGGCGTTCGAGTTCTTGGGCCAACCGTGGATGCGACTCACGATATGAGTCACGGAGCGCTGCCCATTCATCCACCCAGGCATCGCCCCGCGTCGCGGCGCGTCCCATGTCGGCGTAGGCTTCGGGCGGGACGTGAAACGCCGGCGCCGCCGGCCATTTCATGATCTTCTTTGCGCGCTGAATCTCTTCAGCTCCAAGAGGGGCGCCGTGTGCCGCGGCGGTGCCCTTCTTGGTCGGGGCTGGGTCGCCGATCTCGGTCCGGAGAATCACCAGACTCGGGCGCGCGTCATCCTGGGCCGCTTCCGCCAGCCGACTATCGATGGCGCCAAGATCGTTCCCGTCGGCTACCCGCAACACCCGCCAGCCGTAGGCCTCGAATCGGCGGCCCACGTCTTCGGTGAAGGCGAGGGCGGTATCCCCGTCGATCGTTATGTGATTGTCGTCGTAGATGAGAGTGAGCTTCCCGAGACCGAGGTGCCCAGCCAGCGAGGCGGCCTCGCTCGCCACTCCTTCCATGAGGTCGCCGTCGCTCACGAAGCCCCACACGCGATGATCGATCAACGGCAAGTCTGCTTGGTTGAACTGCTGGGCCAGGACCCGCTCGGCGATCGCCATGCCCACCGCATTGCCAAATCCCTGCCCCAGCGGACCGGTGGTGACCTCGACCCCTGGTGCGAAGCCGCGCTCAGGATGTCCCGGGGTCCGTGATCCCCACTGCCGAAACCGGCGCAGCTCCTCCAACGGGAGATCGTACCCGGTCAGATGGAGCAGGCTGTAGAGCAGCATCGACGCGTGGCCGCACGACAGGACAAACCGGTCCCGGTTGGGCCACTCCGGGTGGTGGGGGCTGTGTCGCAGATGGTTGAGCCAGAGCACATAGGCGGCGGGGGCCAACCCCAGGGGAGCTCCAGGATGGCCGCTCTGGGCCTGTTCGATCGCGTCCATGGTGAGGGCGCGAATCGTGGTGATACTGGTCCAGGCGTGGGGCGAGAAGTCGGAGGAGGAGATGGCGTCCTCGTGAGCGCGGGCGGTCTCGAGCGTCAGGATCGGACTCCTTGTGCGAGGGAGTGCTGGTCCGGAGTCGGGAAGGTGAGCAGAAAATAACATCCGGCGCGCCGAGGGACACCTAAGCCAGGAAACGAGGGAGGGTCGGAACCGCTGCTGGAGGTGGCGTTTTGGGCTGTTCGGTGGCAATTCGTCCCTTGTGGCATTATTCTTGATAGTTACTCGAAATCGAGTATCCGGCAGGCCCGGAGATACCGAGCCCAGTCGTATTAACCATCTTGGTAGGATTTTTGTGGCAACAAAGAGACGAAAACGTAGAACAACCCGCTCATCCTCGCCTTCCGCATCGGTTTCCCGCACCTCACTTCGTCGGTCTAGCGGACGTTCCCCACAGGCTCATCGCGATTGGCTTCTCGAGCAGCACGGGCCCGTGTGTGCCTATTGTGGCGTTGAGACGCACGATGGGTCGATCACGCTCGACCATGTGACCCCACGGCGGGGGAAGTCGGCGTACGATCGGCCGGACAACTTGGTCCTCGCCTGTCGGACGTGCAACGCGGAGAAGGCGGACAAGCCCTTGCTGGCTTTCCTTCTGGCAAAGCGCTCACGCGGGGTGTTTCTCGCCCATTATGGCGAGCACCTCTCCGACCCGCTGCTGGACTTGGCGCGCAAGGCTTCCGGGCGGCCCATGACGGAAGGCAACGGTGCCTAACTAGACGAAGGGCGCGATCCGTCGCGCCCTCTTCCCCTTGTTCCCCGCACACAATCGATCAATGCTTTCTCAGCGCTTGGGTCACGATGCGTTGTTGCTCGGCGTGATGCAGCGCCGGGTACCCCTCCGCCGGACTGGCACGCTCCGGGCGACCGATGTAGCTAAGCTCGGGCAGGCTTGGATGAATACCGGCCATCCGCTCGTGGACGAATCGCCATGGGCCCATGTTCCGCGGTTCTTCCTGGACCCAGACTAACTCCGTCGCGTTGGGATAGCGCTCGAGCACCGACAACAGCTCAGCCGTAGGAAACGGGAAGAGCTGCTCCATGCGGATGATGGCGGGCGACTCATGCCCCAGCTCGACCGCGTGGGCCAAGAGATCGTAGTAGATC
>JABDII010000557.1 GCA_013003805.1 Gemmatimonadales bacterium | reverse complement strand
CCATCGCATGACACACCTCCACTCCGGTGGGGAATCCGCCAAACAATACCCGGCCGGCTCTCTGTTCGATGATGGGCATGATGGCGTCGAGATCCGCTCCGTCATCCGGCGCGGCATGTACCGTGGCGGTGAGCTGGCCAGGAAGATGTGCGGCCACCGCACGCATTTCCGCAATGCCGTCACAGCGGACAACGAGTGTGCTTGGCCCGAATACTTCATCGTGCATGGTCGCGTGTTGGAGGAATACCTTCGCATCGGTGGCCAGGAGCGCCGCCTGTACGGCGCACGCGCCGACGCGCGGGCGCCCTGCAAAGACAAGCTCGACGCCATCGATCGACGTGACCTCCGCCATCCGACGATCGAACCCCTGACGGATGCCGGCATGCAGCATCGTGCCCTCGGCCACCTGCTCCAAGGAACCGGCCAGGGCCTCGACGAACGCGTTGGTGGGCGCCCCCTTCGGAGCGATGACCAGACCGGGATTGGTGCAGAATTGCCCCACCCCGAGGGTAACCGACGCGGCCAAGCCAGTCGCGATCTCGGTACCGGATTCCGACAGCGCGTGACTGAAGAGGAAGATGGGATTGGTGCTCCCCATTTCCGCAAAGACTGGGATCGGAACGGGGCGCGCCGCCGCGATGTCGAACAAGGCCCGGCCGCCGCCAAACGAACCTGTGAATCCGACCGCTCGCGTCTCCGCGTGGGCCACCAACGCTTCGCCTACACGATTTCCCCGTCCATGCACCATCGAAAACACGCCCTCTGGAAGTCCGAGCTCGCCCACGACGCCGCCCAGCACTCGACCGATCATCTCGGACGTCCCGGGATGATTCGGATGCGCCTTGACCACGATGGGGCAGCCGGCCGCGAGGGCTGAGGCCGTGTCGCCGCCGGCGACTGAGAAGGCGAGAGGAAAATTGCTCGCGCCGAACACGACCACCGGCCCCACAGCCCGTTGCATCGAGCGGAGATCGGGTTTTGGTATCGGCTTCCGATCCCGCTCCGCATGGTCGATGCGCAAGTCGAGATAGTTGCCTTCGCGCACCACGCCGGCAAACAGACGAAGCTGGCCACATGTCCGGCCGCGTTCTCCCTCGAGCCGGGCGAGCGGCAACGCCGTTTCATCCGACGCGCGCCGGAGCAGAGGCTCACCGAGCGCTTCGATCGCGGCGGCAACACCCTCGAGCAACGCCGCTCGCCGCTCTCGGCCTTCCATCTCGAACGCGGGATGAGCATCGCTCGCGAGCTGCATAGCCGCGTCGATCTCAGAACGCGTTGCATCGCGGAACTCCGGTGCGAGCACTTCTCCGGCGGTTGGGTTCACGGCTGTGAACACCTCGCCACCTTCCTGTGACCTCGACGCACCAATGAGCTGGCGTCCGGTCAGGTCCATGATGTCTCCTCGACTCGGGGTCATGTGGGGCGGTTCTCGAGAGCAGCCTGGATCGTGGCTAGCGCCGCCTCGCGTGCCGCACCGGATACGGGGCGGCGGGGAGCGCGGACGCGCTCGCTGCCCATGCCTACTTCTGCCTGAACCAGTTTGATCAATTGGACGAACTCGGGCACAGTGTCCATTCGAAGGAGTGGCAAGAACCAACGATACAATATGAATGCATCATCGTGCCGATCATCTCGAGCGAGTTCGAATAGACGCACCGATTCTGCCGGAAATGCATTGACCAGGCCGGCAACCCAGCCACGAGCGCCCATGGCGATGCCCTCGACGATCACGTCGTCGAGGCCAACGGCGACCGTCAACCGATCACCACATAGGGCCCGAATCGCCGTGATCCGCCGCACGTCACCGCTCGACTCCTTGACCGCCACCAGGTTCGCGTGCTGGCGGCTGAGCTCGGCTATCTGTTCTGGCAAGACGTCAGTGCCATAGGCAGCCGGATTGTTGTACAGCATGCACGACAAATCGGTCGCGTCTAGCATCGCTTCGAAGTGCGGACCGATCTCATACCACTCTCCCTTGTGGAGGTAGGGCGGCAGGATCATCAGGCCACTGCACCCCGCTTCCGCGGCCTTCTGGCAAAGCCAGACTGCCGTCTTGGTACTCGCCGCGGCGATGCCGGGCGCGACAGGGACATGGTTTTCCAGCGCCGTGACACAAGTGTGCATGAGGGCGACCTTTTCCGCTGCATCCAGAGTTGCCCCCTCGCCAAGTGAACCACATGGGATGATTGCGGTCGAGCCATGGTCCGCCAGCCATCGAACATGCGTGCGCACAAACTCGTGATCGATGCCGCCGTCCGCGGTGAACGGGGTCGTGATCGCAGGCATGACACCTTCCCAGTTCATCTCGTCTGGTCCTCCGTTCGGTTCAGAGCGGCACCGACTTCGGCCAACTCTCCAAGTGTGATCGGGATCAGCGGTGGACGCACGCTATCGCGCGGCCAACGCTTGAGAAATTCCAGAGCGCCGCCGCACACACGACCCTGGCACGGGCCCATCCCCGCGCGCGTCTTGAGCTTCGCATCACGCACATCGTCAGACTCCGCGACCACGCTCCACGGGACGTCTTCACAGCGGCAGATAATTGTCTCAGGCGACGGGAGTCCGCGAAGCTCATGACGCAGCGCATACGCCTGCCCGAGGGTCTCGGCGAATCCCCGCTCCCGGTCCCGTCGGCGACAGGCGGCGCGTGCTCGGTCGTCGTGGCCTGAAGCGACATGGCCCGCCACCACCCCTTCGGCAAGCGCGCAATCAACTCCGCCGATGCCGGTAGACTCGCCGGCACAGAGCACCTCCGGAATACTGGTGTGCTGCAAGGCATCGACAACGATCCCGCCGCCGGCGATGTCGCACCCGAGCAGAGCCCCGAGGCCAGTGGTGGGTGCGAGCCCGAATGCGCAGGCCAGGTAATCCACCTGCAGCGTGCGCTCACTCCCACTGACTGAGAAGGTGACTCGCTCGACGTACCCGTCGCCCTCGGCACGGAGTGGCCAGGCGTCATGATGTCGAGGCACCTGGCGGAGCACCCGTAGCAACGCCACGGCCTGTGCCAGCTTTCGCGGATGACGCCAGAGCCCGAGTCCGAAGCGGACGACACTTGCTTTGGGTGCCTGCTCAAAGACACCCAGCACATGGGCACCATGTTGCTCGAGCCAGGCGGCGACGGCAAGCAAGAGTGGCCCACTCCCAGCGACCGCGATCGTGCGATTCCCGATTTCGAGACCGTTCTTGGCGAGTGCCTGCAGGCCCCCAACACCGAATACCCCAGGTAGGGTCCAGCCCGGGAACGGCAGGAAACGTTCTGTGGCGCCGAGCGCGAGGACCAGGCGCCCGGCTCGAAGCATTATCGGGCCAGCGCCGTCGACGGCGAAGAGCGTATTCGCTCCTGCTGCGTCGACCACCGTTGCCCCGGTGAGAAAGCGAGCTCCGCGCGCCAGCGCCCGCGCGGCCAGCGCACTAGTTTCGGGATGGGGACCGTGAACCATCGCCGACCGCCAGATCTGACCGCCGGCTTCGGGGTTCTCGTCGACGACCACGACCCGGGATCCGCCTTCCGCCGCGGTCGCTGCGGCAGCAAGCCCGGCCGGCCCTGCACCAATCACCAGAACATCGCACGCAAGCTCACGCATGGCTGGTGATCACCTCCATCCCATCAACGCAGGTGACCATACACGAACGCGTGTCCCGCCGACCATCGATCGACGCCCGACACTCGAAACACATGCCCATGCCGCAGACCGGCCCGCGCGGCTCGCCATCAACCGAGCGGTGCATAGCCAGACGACCGGCGTTGGCCAACGCAACGGCGACGGTGGTGCCGCCGGGAACCGAGAGCTCGACCCCATCGACGAGGATTCGGACGGCGTCAGCCATTCGCGTTCTTCCCGATGGCGACGAGCGATGTCGGCACGAACGGTTCCGGATCGATTGGTGGTGTTCTGCCAAGCGCCAGATCAGTAATCAATCTGCCGGTACCGAGCGACGTCGTGATCCCCACACCTTCATGCCCGGTCGCGACAAAGAGTCGTGGACGGCCGGGCAGTGGGCCGATGACCGGGAGATTGTGATCCGTGGACGGCCGTAAGCCGGCCCAGGTGCGAATCACCGGCAGGGTGCCGATACCGGGCAGGAAAGTGGCTGCTCGAGTAATTATCCGAGCAATCATATCCATTTCAACCGCTGGATTTATGTTGTCGATTTGGCGTGACGATCCGACCAATACCTGCCCGGTCGCCCGAGGCTGAACGTTGAATGCTACCGAGCTCTGCATCTGGCCGTGCGCGCTCTTGAGATACCCGAGCTCGATGAGCTGATGGCGGACGAAGCCCGGAACGCGTGCCGTAATGGCCAGGTGGCCCTTCTTCGGGCGCACCCGGAGCTGTGGCAGGGGTGGATCCAAGAGTCCCGGAGTAGCGAGGCCGGCCGCTATGATGATCACTTCCGCCTCGAGACGGGCTCCGTCGACCATGACGACGAAGCCATCGCCCACGGCTCGCACCGGAGCCCTGGACTCGACCGAGGCCCCGTGTTCGCGTGCACGCGCCAGCAGATGCTCCGTGGCGGCAGGTTGGTACACCACGCTGTCTTCCGGAAGGTAGAGCCCACCGGCCAGCCCGCGAGCGAGGTTCGGCTCGGCCTCTTGCAGTTGAACCGCGTCGAGTATCTCGGCGCGGACGCCTCGCTCCGTGAACCACGCTGCCTTGTGGTGAACCATCGCCATCTCGTCGCTATCTGCAGCCACCCAGATGGCTCCACAGGGAAGCCACTCGACCGAATCGGGCCATTCGGTGGAACGGGCATTCCACAGCTCTCGGCTCAGCTTGGTGAGCGCGAGCTGGGCTTCCGAGTCGTCGAGGACCAGGATGTGCCCCATGCCGGCCGCCGTCGTACCACACCCCGGATAGCCTCTGTCCAGCACTCGAACCACGAGGCCCGCCTCGGCTAGCGCCTCGGCACACGCGGCGCCGACGATGCCGGCACCGATGACAATCGCGTCGGCAGCCTTCACAGGCGAATCCCTTCGCGAAACGGATCGCGGCTGTCGCAGCGGAGTGTGCTCTCCGCCG
>JABDII010000534.1 GCA_013003805.1 Gemmatimonadales bacterium | reverse complement strand
TGCAGACCTCTGCCTTACCACTTGGCTACGGCGCCGGGATGTAGAAACTGACCCAGCGGAAAGTCCCCCGCAAGGTCCCTGACGCACCGCTACAGCGCCATGGCAAACCGCCGCTCGCAGCTGGTGTAGACGGTCTTCCCCAGCGGGGTCTTCCGCTCCCGAAACCCGGCCCGTTCATACAGCCGGTGGGCTTCGCCCATGGATCCCGCGGTCTCCAGATAACACGTCCGGTAGCCCAACTCCCTCGCCGTGGCGAGACACGTGTCGAGCAGCGTCCGGCCCAGGCCGAGCCCCCGCGCCTCCGGCAAGAAGTACATCTTGCGGAGCTCGCAGATGGAATCATCTGCCCCTTCGAGTGGACCGATACCCCCACCACCAACGACCCGCCTCCCACGAGCCACCACGAAGTAGGCCCAGCGATCACGCTGGTAGGCCTCGAACATGGCATCCACCTCGGTACCGTCCGCGGCGCAGGGATCATCGGCGATACCGTACTCGCGCATCACGCCTCGGATGAGGCGGGCGAGTGCCGCGTTGTCGCTCCGGCGAATTGGCCGGACGATGAAGTCGCGCTGGGCCCGGGAGCGGGTGAGTGCCTTGGCATAGAGTTCGAGCCCCTCGACAACTGCCGCTTGGTCGGCGGGGGCCAGGAGCTCGAGCGCGGCCGCGACCTGTCGGTCCGCCTGCCGGTCGATCCGCCGAACTTGGCGGCGGCCCTTCGGGGTCAAGCAGACCAGCTTGGCCCGCTTGTCGGCCGCCTTCACCGACGCCTCAACCAGCCCGCGGCGGCCGAGCCGCCCAACTGTCCGGCTCATGGTGGACTTGTCCACCGCCAACCGTTCGGCTAGCCGAGTGATCGTGAGGGGTGACTCACCAGCCAACTCGATGAGCACATGGCACTCTGGTAGGGTCGGGCCGGGAGAGCCGTTGCCCACGCTGAGGAGCCCCAGCTGCCGCACCATCCGGCGCGAGGCCTGACGAAGTTCTTGAATAGGGAGCCGAGTCGCCATGCTCAAAGTCGCTTGCGGTGGAGCCAGCAATATAGTTGTATTATGCAACCAATTCCAAGGGGACCCCTCAATGGGAGGAGGCCCACGGTGGCAATCGAACAGGTGATCTCGGGGGGGCAGACCGGGGTCGACCGCGCGGCCCTGGAGGTGGCCGAGGAGCTCGGCCTCGGCTCGGGCGGCTGGTGCCCGGCGGGGCGCTTGGCCGAGGACGGCACCATCCCCGAGCACTATCCCCTGAGAGAGACGCCCACCTCCGAGTACGAAGAGCGGACCGAGTGGAATGTGCGGGACAGCGATGGAACCCTCATTCTCACCATCGGGCAGCCGAGCGGTGGGACAGCCCACACCATCGAGTGCGCTCAGGCAGCGGCCAAGCCGTACTTCGTGCTCGACCTCGACGCAGAGGCCGGCGCTCATGTGGTTCGGGAGTGGCTGGAACGCAATCGGATTCGAACGCTCAACGTCGCGGGACCGCGTGAGAGCAAGGCGCCCGGAATCGAGCAGAGGGCAGCGCGCTACCTGCTGGAACTCCTGGCCGCCGACTTACCGCGTGAGGCTCGGGAATAGCGAGAAGGCGAGTCCCTTCGCGATCACCAACACCCACCCCGCCGACTCGACATCGGTGGCGAAACGCCGGGCCAGATCGACCCTGAGCGGACTCGGATTAGTGGCCCGGCTCAGCACGATCCTGAGCCCAACGCCCGCGTCCCATCCCAATCGCCGAGGAAAGCCGTCATACCATGCTCCGCCGTGGTCTACAAAGGCGGCCACTCCCCAGCCGAGGCGCCCCCAAAGATTGGGCATCACCGTGTAGCGATACTCCGCCGTCGCGAAAACCATACGGTCGCCGGTAAAGGCGTGGGAGCTGAACGCGCGCGGACCGATATCGAGCCCGAGGTCGAACTCGGCACCCGGCTTCGGGTCCTCCAGCCACCCCGCCTCGGCATGGAACATCGCGCGATGCCGCTCCGCCGGTTGGAGGACCGCCGTACCGCTCAAGATGACCGCCCCCGAATCGAGACCCGCACCGGTAAACAGTCCATTGGCCGCCGCCTCGATCAAGCCGAAGCCCAACGGGAATGTGGTGCCACTCCGAACGGTTATTCCGGGGCCGATGCCGTCCCGCTCGTACCCGAACGCGCGGGGGGCGGCGAGCGCGCTCACTTGCACGGTCGTGCTCAGGTTCACGTCCTCTTCCCGACCGAAGCCGAGGAATCCCCGGGTGACCAGGAACCGGGAGCGACTCCATTGCAAAAACGGACCGATGACACCGGTGACGGTTTCTGGGAACGGGCCCGTCAGGGAATCGTCCCGGAAGTCCTCGCGGCGCACCTCCCCGATGCCGCCGATTCTCAGGTACCCCTCGGCACCGGTATTGAGCGCCCAGGCACCCGCGACCCGAGCCGAGGTGCGGCGCCGGCGCAGGGTCTCGAAGGCCGTGCCTCGGATCCCGTCACGGAACCGGAGCACGCGGGTGTCACGCACCGTCCCGCTTACGCCATAGGACAACCGGGATTCGAGCGAGAGGAATGGGCGGCCAACGGCCGCACTGAAAACCGTGCCATCCGATCGATCTTCGTACAGGATTCCCACGCCGATGGCATTGGCGATTAGGCGGCTACGCTCGAATTCGAGCGCGATGGTGGAGCGATCGGGATCGTCGCGGAACTCGAAGGCAGCCAGGCTCGCGGTGCCCAGCAGATTTCGCTCGGCAACCCGGATGGTAAATGCAATTTCATCCCCCGAGCTTCGGAATCGAAAATCGGTGCGCGTGCTCCACCCATCTTTGGTGTTGACTCGAGCGACCAGCCCGGAATCGGTCCGGACGGTGTCGATCAAGACGCGCCGAAAGATCCCGAGCGATCGGAGATTGCGCTCGGTCTCGGCGATGCGGGCCGAATCGTAGGGCTCGCCGGCACGAAACAGCAATTCCTTCCGGACGACAGAAGGACGGGTCGTCACATGGAGCCCATTCACTATCCGCGCGATCCAGCTCTTCTTGGCCTCGTCGGGATCGAAGATGTCGCGCCGGATGATCTCGATCGCTCGGATGGTGTCGGGCGCGGCGCGGACGCTCTCGCCGGCGTCGACCACTTGGGCGCCAAGCGGTGCTGCAAACGGGACGAGGGCAACGAGTGTGAGACAGAAGGCGCTCAACCACGTGCGCGGCAGAACCGACTCCAGGAAACGGGGTGAGCCTGAATCTTACGCCGCGCTGGGCAGCCCTCGCTAGGCCAAGAGCTCGGCCACGCTGGGAAGGGTCCGCTCGGGCACTACCCCACTCTCCGCTACCTTGTCGGCGCGGTACTTCCCGGTTTGGACCAGCCAGCCCTGGTACCCCGCCCGCTGGGCGCCCTGGATATCCGTCCAAATGTCGTCGCCGATCATGACGACATCGGCTTCCGGGCCGACGCCGAGGCTTCGGACCGCGCCGTGGAAGAATTCGGGACTGGGCTTTCCGGCAATGGTCGCGGTAGCCCCGGTCGCATATTCGAGCCCGACGACGAATGGGCCGGCGTCGAGCGCCAGCCCGTCGCGCCGCATCCAGTACCGGTCGCGGGACAAGGCGATGAACAGCGCACCGTCCATGAGGTATCGGAAGGCCTCCTGCATGAGCGCGTAGGTCCACCGATCACCGAGGTCTCCGATGAGGACGGCATCGGGGCTGGTTGACAGGGGGCGGCCCGAGGTGCCACCGCCCAGCTCGAATTCCTGCAAGTCGGGCAAGGCCGCCTCGGCGACGAACGGCGCCAACCTCGTCGCTCCTTGGGAGCGGGCAGCGCCGGCGCCGGCGAGCACGGCGGTGAATACGTCGTCCGCGCCGATATCGAATCCGTATCGATGGAGTCGCTCGAGGATTGCGGCGCGGGAGCGGCTTGACGTGTTGGTGACGCACCGAAACGGGGTGGACCCCCTCATGGAGGCCAGCACCTCGACGGCGCCCGGAATCGGGCCGCCCTCGGTATAGAGGGTGCCGTCGAGGTCTAACAGGAATGCGCTCGGCATTGATTCACCATGCGGGCGCCGTCGCTGGCGCCCGCCTCCAGCACGCCTAATAGCGCCCGAGGTAGCTGTCGATCTCCCACTTGCTCACCTGCAGGTTGTACTGCAGGACTTCGTCACGCTTCGCCTCGAGGAATCGCTCCGTCAGGTGCTCGCCCAACGCCTCGGTCATCACCTTGTCCTTCGCAAACACGTCGAGCGCCTCATGGAGGTCGCGCGGGAGCTCGTCGATCTTGTATTTCCGCCGATCGCGATGACTCATCGAGAAAATGTTGCGATTGACGGGCTCGCGCGCCTCGAGCTTGCGCTCGACACCGTCGAGCCCGGCCGCCAGCTGTACCGCCAGTGAAAGGTACGGATTGGCGGCCGGGTCGGGCATACGGAGTTCGCACCGGGAGCCTTCGCCGCGCCGGTCCGGGATACGGACACAGGGAGAGCGGTTCCGCATGGACCAGGCAACGTTGACCGGCGCCTCGTATCCGGGCACCAGCCGTTTGTAGCTGTTGATGAGTGGGTTGGTGATCGCGACGAAGGCCCGCGCGTGCTGCAGCAGGCCTTCGACGTAGCTCAAGGCCACATCCGAGAGCCCATACTTCCCGTCTGGGGCCGAGAAGGCGTTCTTGTCTCCACGAAACAGAGACTGATGGGTGTGCATCCCGCTCCCGTTCTGACCGATTATCGGCTTCGGCATGAAGGAGGCGACGGAGTCGTGGCGGTGGGCCACATCACGGACCACAAAACGGAAGGTCGTCAAGTTATCCGCCGTCGTGAGCGCGTCGGCGTACTTGAAATCGATCTCATGTTGCCCGGGGGCTACCTCGTGGTGCGCGGCCTCGACCTCGAAGCCCATGTGTTCGAGGTCCTTCACGATGATCCGACGCAGTTCCTCACCCTCGTCGACGGGGGTGAGATCGAAATACGCTCCCGAGTCGTGGGTGACTGTCGTCGGGTCGCCGGTGGCACCCTTCTCGAAGAGGAAGAACTCCGCCTCGCACCCAGCCATCATGGTGAAGCCGAGTTTCTTGGCGCGTTCCACCTGCCGCTTGAGCGCGAGTCGAGGGCATCCAGCGAAGGGCGATTCGTCCGGGGCGTGGATGTCGCACAAGAGCCGCGCGACCCGACCGCCCTCGTCTTCATAGGGCATGATCCGGAACGTGTCGAGATCGGGCTTGAGGAGCATGTCCGATTCTTCAATCCGGACAAAGCCTTCGATCGAGGACCCGTCGAACATGATTTCCCCGTCCAACGCCTTCTCGAACTGTGAACGCGGAACCTCGACGTTCTTATTGACGCCGAGGATGTCGGTAAACTGCAACCGGAGAAAATCGACGTCGAACCGGCCCATCAGGTCGGCCACGTGTTGCTTACTGGCTCCGGTGAGGTCGGTCGGGAAACCATCGAGAATGGGACGGCCAATCCGGGTGGCCATCCGCGAGCTGGTCTGGGTTGGTCCGTTTCCATCAGAAGTCATGAGCGTCTCAGAGGGTTGGGAGTCCAAGGGTGAGGGTGGGGTGGTTCCCCACGCGGCTCGAACGTAACCTATGATGCCTCATATGTGCAAAACTGCTGCATGTTTGATGCCAAATATGCAGAAAATATCCCCAAATACGGAGTATATGGAAATCATCGTGTGCGTTATGCAATTTGTGGCGTACATGTCGTCACCGTGCGGCTAGGCCCCGCGCGGGTTGACCGGAAAATTCGGAGGGCGAAGAAGGGGTGGGAGAGCGGAAACAGCCAGCGACGGGATCGACGAGCCTAGGCCAGGCTCTCCAGTACCCGCCACAGCTCGAGCG
>JABDII010000527.1 GCA_013003805.1 Gemmatimonadales bacterium | reverse complement strand
GGGCTTGCCCGACACCAAGAGAAACCGTAAGCCCGCTTCTCCCGCCCGGACGGTGACCTCGTCACCAGTATCGAAGAGCACGAGTGATCGATTGCCCATTTCGTCCAGTGCCACATCGATCGAGCCGACGTGCTCGGTTCGGACCGGGGCAGGGTCGGAGGCATCGCGGAATGTCCCTGCGCCCTCGAACACGTAAGCGAACGCATGACGGGATGTTTCGATCGGCAGCGTTTTCCGCTGCCCGGCCGGAACCCACACGTCTAGGTATCGCGGGTCCGCGGCGATCCCATCCACCGGACCGGTCTGGCCCCAAAAATCCCCGCATATCACTCGTATCCGCGTGCCGTCGTCGTCGGTGACCTCGGGGATGTCGGATGATGTCACGTCCTGGTAGCGCGGTGCCGTCAACTTGAGCGAGGACGGAAGATTAGCCCATAACTGGAAGCCGTGCATCCGCCCGTCCCCGTCCCCCTGGGGCATTTCCTGATGCAGGATACCGCTCCCGGCGGTCATCCACTGGACGTCACCGGCGCCGAGCGTGCCGGCGTTGCCCAGGCTGTCGCCGTGGTCGACTGTACCCGCTAGCACGTAGGTGATCGTTTCGATGCCCCGATGTGGATGCCACGGGAACCCAGCCAGATAGTCGTTGGGGTTGTCGTTCCGGAAGTCGTCCAGCAAGAGGAATGGATCGAACTCATTCGTGGTGCCGAACCCGAAGGCGCGACGTAGGCGGACCCCGGCGCCTTCGATCGTGGGCTCGGCCTGGATGACTCGCTTGATCGGTCGTATCGACACTCATGCCTCCACTGACATAATTCAGGTGTGCGGGCGCGCCCAGGCTAATTGTTTTGGTTGTCGATATCGGCGGCGATCAGCCATCGTCCGGTCGGCCCCCGCTTGAGCGCGAGGACAAATTTCCCGGCATCCGCCCCGTCTCGCTCCCAGGCGTACGCCCCGATGATATAGCCCACAGAATCGGCCGTGGCAAAGGCGAGGGCTCGCAGGGCAAGTGCTCCCCCGGCCTGCGCATATCTCTTCTCAATAGCGGAACGCCCGCGTACCGGCAGCCTGTCGGAGGGTAGGACGAATCCATCCTCAGCGAACAGCTGAGCCAGTGTGGCGGAGTCCCGTTCCTGCCAGGCGGTCTCATAATCTCGCAGGACGCGCTCGAGCTCCGGTGGGAGGGTCACGGACGGGAAGGCTGCCTTGGGCGCGGACGCGCCCTCACCTTGGGCAGACAAGGCTGTGGCACAGAGTACCAGGACACCAACGAGGGTGTGAGTGCGCATGTTACGAACCTCACTGAGGACGGTCATCGATCGATCCTTGCGGACACCATCAGCTTCTTGCCGTCCAGCGGAGCAGGCTGCGATCGGCAAAGCTGTTGAAGGTTTGAACATCGGTAAAGCCCAGATCAGCAAGAAACAGCGCGATCTCAGCGAATCCGATCATGGCGTGTGTGGGGGTCTTGCCAAGTTCCCGGGTTTGACCATCTGCCTCCTGCCAGGTGAACGTATCATGGTGCGTCAGGGTTCCCCAGTGGGAGTCGAGCTCTTGCCGTGCGGTCCGGAGGACGGAGACCCCATCGGCGTGCAACTCGAGCGCTGGCGGGTCGCGGTAGTGCTTGAGCACCCACCGGAAGTTCGAGAGATCGAGGAACAGGACGCCCCCGGGCGAAGCGCCTCTGCACAGCGTCGAGTTCCGGCACTCGCCGCTGCGTCACTCCTGGTGTGCGTGCGGCTCGAATGATTCGTGCCGAGCGCAGATTCTCCAGCGCCCGTCTCGCTGGACGAACACCGCAGTCCAGGCCCCCTTGAGATCCAGCCGAACGCCCGCCGTGTCGGTCGACGACCAGCGAACGGTGGCCGTCAACACTGCGGCATCCTCACCCAGCACCTGCACGTGCATCTCGTCCCACACCGCGAGGTCAATCTGCTGAAGCGTACGGTAAAAGTCGCGAGCATCCTCGGCGAACTGCTCGAAGGACGGATAGAGGAAGGCGTTGCCCGCGACAATTGCATCGGGCTCGTAGTGGCTCAAGGCGTCGGTGGCGTTCTTCGCACGCAAATGCTCCCGCGCCACTCGCTTGACCGCCTCGACGATGGCGGCACGCTGCTGTGCGTCAACCGACATGGTCATGATGATACTCACCACCCCTACTATTCTTCAATCTCGGGACCCTCTCTTTAGGCTGCTCTCATGCACCCAGTCCAGGGCGGCATTGACGCGGTGAGTCTCGATTTCTATGGGACGCTGGTCCACCCGCGGACCGGGAGTGGGCGGGGGGCCACGTTGATGGAGTACCTGAAGGCGCACGAGCTCAAGAGCGACCCGTGGGAGCACCGGGTGCTCTACGACGTCTTCGCCCGGCATGGCCAGGACTATGCGCCGGAAGCCTCGGACGCGGAGCGCGAGCGTTACTTGGTGGACTTCGCTCGCCGGGTCTTCGCCCGCCTGGGCGTGGAGGCTCCGCCCGGCGCGGCGGACGCCCACGCCCGCGCCATTTGGCAGCTCCTCGGGCCCTCGAGCCTTGCCGTGTTCCCGGACGTGACCGCGACCCTGCGCGTGCTCCAGCAGGCAGGGTACCCTCTCGTCATCATCTCGAACTGGCAATGCGGCCTGAGCCACTTCTCGGTGGAGCTGGGCTTCGGCAAGGCCTTCCGCCACGTGCTGGCATCGGCTGAACTGGGGCTGGCAAAGCCTGACCCGGCCATCTTCCTCGAGGCGGCTCGCCGGCTGGGCCTGCCTCCCGGCCAGATCCTGCACGTTGGAGACACCTACGATGACGATTTCGAAGGAGCCACCGCGGCGGGGTTCCAGGCCGTGCTGCTCTGTCGGGATCGCGTGGCAGAGGTGCTGAACGTGCCGACGATCACGACCCTAGGGGCGCTGGCGGAGCTGCTACGTTCGGGCTAGGTGCAAGGCAAGCAGCACCGTCTAAGAAAGCGTGGCGGCGTTGGCTGCCCCCTGAGCGGCTCGCATCTCGGCCGCGGCCGCACCGAGCACATTGGCTGCAGAGTGGAGGAAGAGTGCCACGATGCCAAGACTCACCAGAACGTCCGGCCAGATGGATGCGAAGACGAAGACACCGAGTGCCGAGAGGATGACGCTCGCGTTGGCGATGATATCGTTGCGGGAGCAGAGCCACGTCGAGTGCATGTTGATGTCGTCGGCCCGGTGGCGAAACAGCAGCGCGACACAGACACCGTTGGCGGCGAGCGCAAGGGCCCCGGTCACCGATACGATGTCGGGGCTAGGCGGGACGCCGGAGAGGATCTTGATTACTACCTGCCCCAACACACCAAGGCCGAACAGGAGCATGATGCTGCCCTTGAGCAGGGCGGCCCGTGACTGCCAGAAGACGGCGCGGCCGACCACCGCCAGGCTGAAGCCATACACCAGCGCGTCGCCCAGCATGTCCAACGAGTCTGCTTGGAGGGCGACGGATCCCGCCAGCACCCCGGCGCCGAGCTCGACCACGAACATCGTGGCGTTGATGGCGAGGACAAGCCACAGCACGCGGCGCCGGCGTGCGTCGCGTGCCAGTTCAGCGGATTGAGGGCAGCACTGGTCCACGGGCGGTGCTGGTGGCTAGGCGGTGGCGGGCTTCTGCGCCGTCATCATCACCGCCTTGACCCCGTAGGCTTCCGCAGCATCCTGCGTCGCACGCTTGCGGAAGCGGAAGTTCGGCACCACGGCCGATCGGGCCCGGGTGAAGCCGCTCTCTTCGAGCAAACGGAACATCTCTCCTTCCAGGAGAGCTCCACCGATTCAGCTGGCCCAGAGCTTGGGGTCGTTCACGATGGACTGGGACAGCTGCTTGGCACTCACGATGTCTGTGATCGAGATCCGTCCGCCCGGCCGCAGCACCCGAAACATCTCCTCCACCACGCGCCGTTTGCGAAATGAGAGATTGATCACCCCGTTCGAGATCACGACGTCCACCGAGGTATCGTCGAGCGGGATGTCCTCCATCCGCCCCTCGTGGCATTCCATGGACGTGCCCATGGCGGCGGCGTGCGCCTGGGCCTTCAAACACATGGCGGGGTTCAGATCCACGCCCATGACCTTACCTGTGGGTCCGACCCGCCACGAGGAGATGATTGCGTCGAGCCCGGCACCGCTGCCCAAGTCGAGCACCGTGTGGCCGGGCTCGAGGTCGCTCCGCTCATGAGGGTTGCCGACGCCGGCAAACGACGCGACCGCCCCCGGCGGTGCGCGGTCGAGCCACTCGGGCGCGTATCCAAACAGTTCCGCCGCTTCGCGGCCGTGATAGAAGTGAAACTCGGCTTCGGGATTGTCGGCCACGTCCTGGTACATACGGACGATCTCGTCCTTGAGTGTGGCCTCCAGTGAGGCCTGGGCATCGACGGGATTGGTCATGCAGTGGCTCTCCTCGAACGGTCAATGCTTTGGCGGCGTGATCCTACGGGCCCCGGAATGTCGGGTAGCCAGATTCGCTCCTACAGTCCAA
>JABDII010000524.1 GCA_013003805.1 Gemmatimonadales bacterium | reverse complement strand
GGTCTACACCCCGTAAGGCCGAACCCAGGCGCGCAACGCCGCGGCGCTCTGCGCCGAGAAGGGCTGAGCCTCGGCGTTCGACTCCCAGCCGGGCCACCCCACGCCGGTCGACCTCCAGCGGACGGCGCGTGACCCAGGCGGAGCGCCGGACGTCGGAATGGTGGAAGACCACGGACCGCGCTTCGCCCGGACGGAGAGTTGCCACCAGCCGGCGGAGTGAGGTGAGAGCCCCGTCACGTTCAGCGTCCCGGCCCCGGGCGAGTGCGCCCAGCCGGGCCAGCCGTCCGAGCCAAGATCGGAAGGCGACGCGCTCTTCTGACTCCCGCAGGCGCGTAAGCTCGCCGAGCCGCGCCAGCCGGCAGAGTCCGAGCCGGAGCGCGAGCCGTCCTTCGGTATCGCGCCGGGCGCCTTCGGCGTCGCGCGCTCCGAGCAGCCGAGGGTCTTCCAGCCGTGGGTCCGTGAGCCGTGGCGGATCGTCGCGCGGTGGGTCGTCAGCCAGGAGTGGGGGCTACCGTCGCCGTTGAGATAGCCAGCGTTTGATCTCGGCGCCCGCGAGGGCACTGCGCCATGGGGCGGTCCTGCTTTCAGCACGACCGCCCCATGGCGTTTGGGCGGGTCGACTCTTCTCGACTAGATTAACCCGCGATGCTTTCCCTAGCGCTAGCCCAAATACGCCCGCGAAAGGGCGCCTACCGCGAGAATCTGGAGCGGTTCGAGGCCTTGCTGCGTGAGGTCAAGGAGTGGCCGGCGCCACCGGATCTCATGATCCTGCCCGAGACCGCGCTCACCGGCTATTTCCTCGAGGGTGGTGTGCGCGATGCGGCGCTCCCCGTCGAGCAGCTATTCGACGATCTCTCCCGTCATCACGCTCAGGCCGGTGCCCCCGCGATAGACGTCGCCCTGGGGTTCTACGAGGTGTGGCGGAATCGGTTTTACAACTCTGGTCTCTATGCCTCGCTCGGTGGGTCGGAACCAGGCGTACGTCATGTGCATCGTAAAGTCTTCCTTCCTACCTACGGCGTGTTCGATGAAGAGCGCTTCGTGGAGGCGGGAGACAACGTCCGGGCTTTCGATACCGCGTGGGGCAGGGCCGCAATACTGATTTGCGAGGACGCCTGGCACTCGGTCATGCCGACGCTTGCCGCACTCGATGGCGCCCAATTCATCATCATTCCGAGCGCCACTCCGGCCCGGGGACTCAAACCGGAGCCCGAGGGCAGCGGGCGTCCGGCGAATCTGCTGCGGTGGGAGCGCTTGGCGCAGGACATGGCGGCCGAGCATGGACTGTATGTCGCCGTCGCTCAATTGGTGGGCTTCGAAGGCGGGAAGGCCTTTGCAGGCGGCTCTCTCCTGGCCGGCCCCCGCGGCGATATCCTGACCCGCGGGCCGATCTTCGAGCCGGCGCTGGTGCGGGGGGAGCTCGATTTCAACGAGATCACTCGGGCGCGGGCCGATGCGCCTCTGCTCGCGGATCTCGAGATCAAGTGGCCACATCTGATTCGTTCGGCCGGGGATGGCCGAACCAGTCCCAAACCGCCACGACCTTCAACACCCTCTCGTGCACGAGCAGTCGCGCCGGCTGCGATTGGCGCCAAGGAGCAAGACCCGCTCGTCATTGATCCCGAGCTCACCAAGCAGTGGTTGGTGGAGTTCATTCGGGATGAGGTAGTGCGCCGCCGAGGATTCGAGAAGGGCATCGTAGGGCTTTCGGGCGGGGTGGATAGCTCTTTGGTGGCGTATCTAGCGGCGGAGGCGCTCGGGCCGTCGAACGTCATCGGTGTTCGCATGCCGTACCGCACCTCGAGTGCGGAGAGCTTGAACCATGCACAACTCGTCATCGAAACACTCGGGATCGAGAGCCGCACGGTCGACATCTCCGATGGGGTAGACGGCTTGGTGAATGCCATCGACGGCGAGATCACCCCTACGCGCCGCGGGAACATCATGGCCCGCTGCCGCATGATCACACTGTTCGATCTCTCGGCTGCGCTCCATGCCCTTCCCCTGGGAACCGGCAACAAGACGGAGCGCCTCTTCGGCTACTTCACCTGGCACGCAGACGATTCGCCACCAGTCAACCCGATCGGCGATCTCTTCAAGACACAGGTGTGGCAGCTGGCCAAGGATATCGGCGTCCCGGAGGAGATCGTTTCCAAGCCCGCAACCGCCGACTTGATCCGGGGGCAAACGGACGAAGAAGATCTTGGGATCTCGTATCATAAGGCCGATGAAATCCTGCATTGGCTGTTGCAGGGCTACCGCCCGTCCGATGTCGCTGCTCGCGGTTTCGAAGCTGCCCAAGTGGAGCTGGTCCACCGCCGGCTCGAGTCCACTCATTGGAAACGCCGCCTCCCGACCGTCGCGATGTTGAGCCATACGGCGATCGGCGAGTACTACCTGCGGCCGGTGGACTACTAAGAGTAAGGAGTGAGGAGTGAGGAGGGGTGGCCCGAGGACCACATCGGGGCGTGGAGCAGATAAGCAGCTATCCGTAGCCTCCTTGCTCAGGGCCTCCTTCCTCCTTACATCTTACTCCTCACTCCTCACTTTCGGTCTTATGTCCCCTCCCTCCCGCCCGATGTCGTTCTCCCGTTCCGAGCTCACCCAGGTGGTGATGCCGCACATGCAGAACGTGCTGGGCGACCTCTTCGGCGGGCAGCTGATGGCCCTGGTC
>JABDII010000617.1 GCA_013003805.1 Gemmatimonadales bacterium | reverse complement strand
GACGACCTGAGCGCACGGGAGAGAAGGATGCTGCGGTCGTTGAAGAAGGATTTGATGGAAGGGGACAATTAGCGCCATGCCTCGCCGAAAACATGCAAGTCCGATCGACGTCACATCAGAGAACTTCGGAGCCCTCCTGATCCAAGGAGCCCGCGAGGCAGCTGCCATTGCGCGCGGCGAACTCGAGCCCGCGGCGACGCGGATCGTCACCGCTCGAGAGGTGACCGTTCCGCCGGCCCCGCACTACACCCCCACAGCCATCCGCCGCATCCGCCGCAAGCTCGGCCTCTCTCAGGCCGTCTTCGCCCAGGTGCTCAGTACCAGTGTTCACACCATTCAAAGCTGGGAACAGGGCAAGCGGGGACCGGACGGTGCCGCTCGGCGGCTCCTCTGGGTGGCTGAGTGCCATCCGGAAGTGTTCTTGCCGTAGGGCTATCGGCTATCGGCCCGCGAAGATTCGCCTAACCTCTCTTTCCGCCTGACCGTCTTCCGACTTCCCGCCTTTCACCTCCTCACTCCTCACTCCTTCCCGCCTTCCCGCCTTCCCGCCTGAGAACCTGGCACACTTGATGCTCTTGACGCCCTAGTGACGCGGACGCCAAACTCCTGGTGCTCCCCGGCTTGCGGCTCCACTCCTTAGCGTCAAACATTCTCCGAGGTTCCATGAATCCAGAGCGCCCGCGTCCCACCGTATCCTGCCATGCCGGGGCCGCTGTATTCGTCCTTCTGCTCATGCTCGGAGGAGTGGCTCGGTTGGGTCTGGCTCAGGACCCTTCTTCGCGGGCCCCAGAAGTGTTCGACCGGTTCGCCGGACCGGTGGTGAACATCGAGGTGCTGGACGTTCAATCTGACGTCAAGGCATCGACGGCCACGGGGTTCTTCGTGAGCCCACGCGGCCATCTCGTCACCAATTATCATGTGATTGCCGATCACGTTCACAAGCCTAACCGATATCGGGTCGTCCACGTCGACGGCGATGGTCGGAACCCGCTTCGGGTCCTTTCCATCGACGTCGTACACGACCTCGCGATCCTCCAGTCGGACACATCCGCCCAAGAGTACTTCGATCTTGGCCCGGTCGACCCGCCCCAGGGCACGCGACTCTACTCCATGGGCTACCCGTTGGACCTTGGTATTACGATCGTCGAAGGGACGTATAACGGCCTGCTCGAGCACTCGCTGTACCAGAAGATCCACTTTACCGGATCGCTGAATCCGGGGATGAGTGGCGGGCCGGCGATCACACGCGACGGACGAGTGGTTGGAGTGAACGTATCTACCTATGGGAACCAACTGAGCTTCCTCGTTCCGGTCCATCGCGTCCTCGCGCTTCTCACCCCCACGCTAGCCCCGGACTTTCGCCCGGCGAGTGATCTTCTCGAAGTGGTGCGGCAGCAGTTGCTCGAGCATCAGGCCGCCTATGTCGGGGAACTCATGTCGGACAGCTTGCCGACCGTCCGCCTCGGTCGGTATCGGGCTCCGACCAAGCCCGCCGCATTCTTCAATTGTTGGGCAAGTACCTCTCGCGGAGAAGAGAAGCCTTACGCAACTGTCGATCATCAATGTTCGTCCGACGACTATGTCTTCCTCTGGAGCGGTCACAGCTCGGCGATCATTCAGTTCTTCCATCGCATGCTTACCAGTGATGAGCTGAATCGCTATCGATTCCATCAACTCTATACCAACGAATTTCGCCGCAATGCGTTCTGGTCTGGGGGAGAAAAGGAGGACGTGACCCCTTTCCGCTGCAACGACGGCACCGTTCGGCGCGAAGGCGCCACCGTCCGGGTGGTATTGTGCCTCCGGCGCTACCGGAAGCTCAAGGACCTCCACGACGCGGTGTTCAAGGCGGCCGCCCTGGGAGATGGCAATTCCGGCATGGAAACGACACTCATGCTGTCCGGCGTGACCTTCGAGAACGCCACGCGAGTGGCGCGTCACTATCTGGAGGGCATCTCATGGGCGGAGTAGTGTTCCTGGAGATCCTGGACGGCCGTGGCCGCGTGACCGATCGCGTGCGCATCACCGCTCTGCCAGCCACTATCGGGCGGTCGTACGGCAGCGACGTCATCCTCGACGACCGTCGGGTATGTCCTGCACACGCTCGGCTGTCCCAGGCAGACGACGGGAGCTACCAGCTCGAGGACTTGGATAGCGTCAATGGGCTGTACGCTCTGGGGGGGACGGGCCCGGTCCAACGTCTCTCCCTCACACCTGGGACCAGGTTTCGGATCGGGCGTTCGACCGTCCGTTTTTGCACCGAAGAGCAGTCGGTTGCTCCTACAATTCCCGAGGCAGCCAGGGATGGCCGAGTCCTCCGCGGGATGCTGGAACCACGGTGGGCTGGAAGTGCCGTTCTGGTGGCCTTAATCGGCTTTGCCGTCTACGAATACCTCACCAATTCAGAGAAGGTCGTGGCGGGCGATCTCCTGGCGGTGGGGGTCGGAATCCTCGTGTTGCTGGCCCTCTGGGCCGGTCTCTGGGCGGTGGGAACGCGGCTAGTATCCCATCGCTTCCGATTCCTGTCCCACCTGGGGTGGGCCGCGAGCCTGAGCCTAGTCGCGATCGTCGTTTCCATGCTGGAGGAGTACCTCGACTTCGTCTTCCCATCCAACACGTTGGTCACGGTAATCGGGGCCGCTACGGGAATCCTGATCGCTGGTGTCTGGCTCTACGGGCACCTGACGCTAGCATCGTCCCTATCACGAAACAGGCGCCGCGGCATCGCTTGGGGCATCGCAATCGGCACCGGAGGCTTGGTCTGGCTCCTTGCGCTAGGCCAGGACAGTTTCTCCAGCGAGGTCGAATACAGCGGGACCCTCAGGCCATACCCGGTATCC
>JABDII010000465.1 GCA_013003805.1 Gemmatimonadales bacterium | reverse complement strand
GCACCGTGATGACACCATCCAGGGCGCATAGCTGCAGCAATAGGGTGCGGAGCGGCGTGGGCCCGGAGATCGGTACCGTCACCACCCGGCTCACGTCGGTTAGCCCGGGCACGAAGATCATCACCAGCATCGCCACCACCGACACCACGTGCCCGATGATCACGATCAGCACCAGCCCGTGGCGCCGTTCCAGATCGGCCGCCGCGTACAGGCAGAGCGCCGCTAGGATACTGACCTTCACGGCCGAGTTCGAGAGGAACGGCATCAGCCGGAAGAACCCGGCCGTGGCCCCGATCAGCGGTGTCACGGCATAGAGAACCGCCGCCACCACGAAAATGAAGGCCAGGAAGCGGAGAATGATCCGCAGCCGCCGGGCGCGGACGGCGTCGATCCAGGGGTCGTGCAAAGGTGCCGTCATCGGAAAACTCCGAATCTCTGGCCGGCAGTCGCGGCATTTGCCACATTGGGACGGGATAGGCAGATCAGTCCGGGCACTCGAGTCGACCGTGAGGAGGCTGCGCTATGGCGAACGACTGGCAGGTTCTGTGGAGTTGGGAGCGCCGGTTTCTGACCGGCTGGGCGCAGGCCTGCCTCGGCCTCGACGGCGCCGAGGGTCTCCGGCGCTCCGAAGAGGCGGTGCGCAGGCTGGACCAGTTTCTCAGCGCGGCGCCCTCGGGCCTGCGGCTGACGTTCCATGCCGCCCTGCTGCTCATGCCGCCGGGGCTCTTCCCCGGCATCATCACCAAGCTGCGCTTTGCCGGACGGACGTTCGACCAGCGCACCGCCTACGTGAAGAAGCTCCACGCCCAGTACGTCCATCGTCCGCCCGGGCTCCTCTTTGACGACCAGGCCATTCTGAGCACGGTCAAGTCGATGCTGGGCGGTGCCTATGCCGAAACCGGCACCTTCTGGCACTCCCTTAGCCCCCCGTACCGCCCCCGGCCCAGCGCCTTTCCGGTCCTCGACGGCAAGCCGGTCGTGCCCCCAAGTGGACCGGATCTCGTCCCAGGCCGCACCGCGGTGGGACAGGAACTCCACCGACGCAAGACCACCCTCGCAGCCGTCGCGGCGCCAAGCCCGGCCCGGAAGACCATCGTGATAGTCGGGGCGGGAGCCGCGGGTATCACCGCGGCCCACGCCATTGCCGGCCGCACCGACAGTCAAGGGGTGCGCCTCATTCTCCTCGAACAGGGCAAACTTGTCGTCAACGACGAGTTTCCCACCACCACCCTCGACGGATTCACCCAGCTCTACATCAACGCCGGCGTCACGCCCAGCCAGTCCCAGCGCATCGGTTTCATCCAGGGCCGCTGCGTGGGTGGCGGCTCCACCGTCAACAACGCGGGCAGCCCCCGGCCCGAAAACCGCTGGAAGCGCGACCTGACGGTCCGATGGGCGTCGCTCGGCGCCGACATCGACTGGGGCGTGCTCGACCAGTCGTTCGACGATCTTCGCCGCCCGTTGCAGATCAGCCAGGTCCCTGAGTGGCTGCCCACGCCGGGCGCCAACCGCGCATTCGAGGGCTTGCAGAAGCTGGGCGGCCCGTGGGCGCGCGGCTACCTCAACGCCAACTTCCTCAACTGCGTCGGGTGCGGGCAGTGCAACCAGGGTTGCCTCTATGACGCCCATCGGACGCCGCATATCACGCTCCTTCCGGAGGCGTTCGCGGGCCACGCCCAGGTGGAACTGGTTCCGGAGGTGACGGTAACCGGCCTCGAGTTTACGGGCCGGGGCAGTGGGCGGACGGTGACGGGAGTGAAGGCGCGGGACGCGAACGGCGAGCAAACCCTCCGCCCTGACGCGGTCATTCTTACCGCCGGCGCTTTCGCGTCCACCAACCTGCTGCTCGACAGCGGCTTCATCAGCGCCGACAACCGCCGCCGGCTGGTGGGGGAGCGGTTCAGCTGCAACTACGCGAGTCCGGTCATCGGCCGGTTCGCCGCTCGGCAGGATGCGGGTCGGGGGGTGCAGATCGGCTACATCATGGAGATTCCGGAGGAACGGCTGATCATCGAGACCGCATTCGCCCCACCCACCGTGGTCGGCATGATGCTGCCGCAGCTCGGCGACCAGTTCGAACGGCAGCTTGCCGGCTTCGATCATCTGGCGGTGTCCTTCCCTACGCTCGGCAGCGATGCTGTGGGCCGCATCGATCGGTCCCTGATGCCGGGGACCAGCCATACCATCGACTTCGAACTCGACCCCCGCGATTGGCGGCGACTCGGCCTGGGCCTCGCGATGTGCGCCAGGGCCATGGGCCTGGCGGGCGCCAGCGAAATCTTCGACAGTCGGTACAGCGCCGAGATCGTCCCGATGTCGGGCGATCCCGAGCGGGATCAGAAGCGGATCGACGAGTACTACCGCAACTTTGGCCGCCATACGTTTGTCCGGGTGCAGAGCGCCCACCTGCAGGGCGGCAACGTGATGCACCGCGATCCGACGAGAGGTGTGGTCGACGCCGGACTCAAGGTCCACGGGGTCGACAACCTCTGGGTATTCGACTCGAGCGTCTTCCCGTCGGCCACCACGCTCAACATTCAATACACGACGATGGCGATGGCGCGGTACGGGGTGTTGCGGATGCCGCTGGCGTAAGGGACGGCCGGGGCGAACGCGCCCTGGGCCGGCGGGCGTTCTGGGCCAGCCGCCGCACCCGGCACGGCAGCGACAGCGACTTCGTCGAGAAGCTCCGCGTCTACGCTCACGCGTCAGGCCAACGCCTACTACAGCCCGGTCAATCGCGCCCTGCTGTTCGGCTACTTCCCGGCCAACCCGGTCGATGCCGGTAGCCAGCTCCCCGGCAGAACGGTGCTCGCGTGCCTCTCGCACGACATCGTGGCCTACGAGACCACCCACGCGCCGCTCCACGGGCTCCACCGCCGCTTCATCGAACCGACTCACCTGGGCGTGCTCCCTCTCCTTTCGGGGATAGGATCAGAATGCGCCGCCCACACAGCTTACCCGGTCAGTAGCAATCGTAAGTGCCAATGGTACGGGCAGGCTAAGAATCCCGCAACGCGGTGTCGGGAATACTAGGGATAACCCTAGTCGTGCCGTCTTGGGGTGGGATTACGGCAGATCGTGCAGTCTACCGCAGTATGTGTGACTTGGTGCCTTGATTTGGGCGTCACCCTCTCCGCTCTCCAGGCGCAAGCCTTCAACCACCCGGCCACCTGTCCCCCCTCGCACGAGTGTTCGCAGATAGCCGGAACTCAGGACCGACTAGGGTCCCACCGAGTCAGGAGAGGTTTTGTTGAGAGTTGGGTACAGTTTTCGCCGGTCTTCTCACTTTGAGGACATGACATCGACGCCCAGAACATTGCGTGATTGCTGTACATAGTTGTTTCTAGCAGTGCTGCTGGTCGCTCTCTGGATCAGGAGAGTCC
>JABDII010000442.1 GCA_013003805.1 Gemmatimonadales bacterium | reverse complement strand
GGTCTACGCTCCCGGCGAGGCACCGCAAGGGCCGGACGTCTTCGACTATGAGGAGCCCACCACAGCCGGGCCGAGGCTCCTCTTCAGCGTTGAGCCCGTCCCGCCCGAGCAGGGCGAGACGCGGCTTCATACGTTCGAGCAGAGCAGTGCCTTGGTCGGTCTGCTCCTCCTCATCCTCCTCTTGCTGGCGCTCGGGTGGGCCCGGAGTCCGCTCCAACGGTACCTGGCACTCGCCGCAACCCTGTGGGTTGCGATTCGCTCACCGGTAGGGGCGGCGCTCGGCTTCGACTCACTCTTCTCGCCCGCTACGTTCTTCCGGTCCATCCTTGGTCCGTTCTCATCCTCCGCCGGTTTGTTGTTTCTCTCGAGCGCGTTCGTCACCGTCGCGTCGGTCGCCCTGTGGCGCCGCCGGCTGCCGCGGCATGCCGTGGGCCTGCTCCTGGGCCTGGCCAGCATCGGCGCGGCCCCGTACCTGGTGCGGGAGTTGGGACGCGGAATCACCCCGCCGGCCAACGGGGTCTCCATGGGGCTCTGGCTGGTATGGGAACTGGTTCTGCTCGTCACGTCGGCGGCGCTCATCGTCATCGCCGCGGCCTTGTTCCGCGGCGAAACGAAGGACGCCGTTCGCGGTTGGCGGATTCGGGTGGGACTGGGCGTCGCCCTGGCACTCATTGCGACGCTCGTCGGGATCGTTATCTGGAGTCCGCGCGGGGGCTGGCCGCCGTGGTACACGTTCCTGTGGTTGCCGGCGCTCATCCTGGTTGCCCTACCGGCTCCCCGACTCGCCGCGATCACCGCCATCGCTCTCGTCGTCGGCAGCGCGAGCGCGCTCGTCACGTGGGGGGCGGTGCTCGAAGGGCGCCTCGAAGTGGCCCGGCGGGATGTGGCGCGGCTGGGAATTGAGCCGGATCCACTCGCACTCCCGCTGCTCGGGAGCTTCGCCGATCAGCTGACGCGGGATCCGATTCCA
This sequence comes from Gemmatimonadales bacterium, assembly GCA_013003805.1. Lineage (GTDB taxonomy): Bacteria > Gemmatimonadota > Gemmatimonadetes > Gemmatimonadales > GWC2-71-9 > JABDII01. The sequence continues at coordinate 2,459 of JABDII010000442.1, read as the reverse complement.
CGGCCCACGACTGCGGCCGCACTCTACGCTCAATGGTTCGGATCCCTCCCGGAACGTCAAGGCTACCCGGCTCACCTGGCGATCTGGTCGCCGGATGGCACACTCCAAGCAGAGCTCTCGCTCGATTCGCTGGATTTGTCGAACCGTATTCGGCAAGAACTCGTGCGGACCATGCCTCTAGACTCCAGCCGGATCATCACGGAGGTGCGGCGATCGCCGGGCATCCACTACGTATTGCTGGCTCGACCCGACACCGCGTCGGTCGTGACGCTCACCGTGGGGCCGCGCACCCGTCTGGTCGGTCCGAGCCGGGTCAGCCACCTCCTTACGCCGGAGATCGAGCGATCCGAGCTGTACCATCTCGCCATCTCGCCTCCGACTCCCGGGGTGTCCGACGAGGCCGCCCGGCGGATCCGATGGCGGCGCGAAGGGTGGGTCGTGCATGCCGAACAGGCCATTGCGCTCCCGGGTGGAGAGCGGCGGGTGCACGCCGAGGTGGATCTCGGCGGTGCCGTCCCCGTGCTGGTGCGGGGGGCGCTTGTGGTCCTGCTCGACGTTCTCGTGCTCTGGCTCATCTGGGGCTTGGCCGAGCTGATGGATGGCGAGCGGCTCCGCATGCCGGGATGGACAACGTGGCGGGGCTCGTTCCGGGTTCGGTTGGCCGTGGCCCTGGCCGCGTTCTTCGTCGTTCCGGCGGTGGGATTTACCGCCTGGAGTTTTGCCCGCTTGGAGGACGAGGCACGCCGAAGCGGGGACCTCCTTGCCGTTCAAAATCTGCGAGACCCTGCTGTGACGGCCACTGGGCCGGTTCTGTTGGGCCAGGAACGTTCTCGGGCGGGCGAAGGGATCCGCACGCTCAGTCAGCGGGTTGGGGTAGAGCTCTTCCTTTATTCAGGAGGACGGCTCGTGGCCGCGAGCAACCCGATCCTGCAAGAGCTCGCCGTTGTCGGCCCGCTCATGGATCCCGAAGTGTTTGTCACCCTCGCGTTCCGGCGGGAATTGGAGACGACGCGAGACGGTCGAGGCGCGGGGCTGACTGAGCGCGTGGCCTATCGGGTGAGTCAATCGGGCCCGCCCGGAGGCTTCGGCACGTTGGGGACGCCTCAGGTGATGCACGAGGCGACGCTCGAGGAGCGTCAGCTCGATCTCGCGCTGGTGCTCCTGCTCGCGACCCTCGCAGGGTTGGCCGCTGCCTTGTTGGGTGCGCGAGTCGCGGCCAAGGCGCTGTCGCGGCCGGTGGCGAATCTCCGGCGCGCCGCATTGGCCATCGGGCAAGGGCAGGCGATCCCGCTCACGACCACGAGTCCGCCGCAAGAATTCGAGCCCGTCTTCGGTGCTTTCGAGCGCATGGCGACCGATATTCAACAGAGTCAAGATGCGCTCGAAGCCGCGCGTCGGCGAACGGCGACCGTGTTGGCCACCGTGGCCACGGGAGTCGTCGGTCTCGATCCGAGCGGTGAAGTCATCATCGCCAACCCCAGAGCGAGCGAACTCCTCGGCGTCTCGCTGCCTGCGGGCGAGCGGTTCGACGCGTTGCTCGGCGAGGAATGGAAACCGATCACGCAGGCGGTGCACTCGTTCATGGCGAACCCCTCGGCGGCGGGGAGTGCGGCGGAGGTGGACATCGGGCTCCTACGCTTCAGCCTTCAGCTTGCGTCCCTCGGCAAGGACCCCGGCGGTGTTGTCCTCGCGCTCAACGACATCACTGAGGTCTCGCGGGCGGAGCGGGTGCTGGCATGGGGAGAGATGGCCCATCAAGTCGCTCACGAAATCAAGAACCCCCTGACCCCGATTCGACTCGGCATTCAGCATCTGCGGCGCGTCTATGGTGACCGCCGTCAGGACTTCGATGAGACGCTCGACGAAACATCAGAGCGCATCTTGGCGGAGATCGATCGCCTCGACCGCATCGCCCGTGCGTTCGGGCGGTTCGCCGCACCCGCGGATCAGGTCACCCCGCTTGACGAAGTCGATCTGACAGCGGCCGCAGCCGAGATAGTGCAGCTGTATCAGCTCGCGGCGAGCGGAGCAGACGTGCGGCTCGAGTCGGATGAGGACGCAACCGGAGCCGCCCGGGTCGACGAAGTCAAAGAGGTGTTACTGAACCTCCTCGAGAACGCCCGAAATGCCGGGGCCCGCGCCATCACGGTCCGGGTCGGGCCGGGAGCGTTTGAAGTGCGTGATGATGGAAGGGGAATTCCGGCGGAGCTTCTCCCTCGAGTATTCGAGCCACGCTTCTCGGCCACCACCAGCGGGGCCGGGCTCGGCCTCGCGATTGCGCGCCGGGTGGTGGAGAGTTGGGGCGGGACGATCGAACTCACCAGCGCGGTAGGGAAGGGAACGACGGTCGTGGTTCGGTTGGCGGAACGATACCCCAGATGGACGCTCGTCAGGTCACCCCAAGAGTCGCGGCAATACCTCCCCGGCAAGACCACGCAGGAGTATCCCGGCGTCCCGAT
>JABDII010000434.1 GCA_013003805.1 Gemmatimonadales bacterium | reverse complement strand
CTTCTTGGGCCGGCCGGACATCGCGCGCGTCATTTTCCGACCCGCGCAATCTCCCGAAGCGCGCATGACCATGTTGCTCACTGGCGAAGCGGACGCTCTCGAGGGAATCATTCCGCCGCTGTCGAATCTCGAGCGGCTGGCGGATCACAACGAGCTGCGATTGCTCACAGTGCCGGGCAACATCGTCGGCTACCTCTTGTTCAATCAGCGCTCACCGGACGACCTCGGTCGGCCCCACCCAATTCTGGGTGACGCCCGCGTGCGACACGCCATTACGCTGGGCCTCAACCGGAAGGCGATCACGCGGTCACTCTACGGCGACTATGGCGACGTTCCCATCGGCCCAACGCCCCAAATCCTCTGGATACGGGGTTTGGCCGGGCCGGCAGAAACACAAGACACGGCCCGGGCCCGACAGCTACTCCGTGAGGCTGGCTGGCATGACCCGGACTCGGACGGGGTGCTCGATCGCGACGGCCGTCCGCTCGTATTGACCCTCAACATTCCCGCCACCAGCGCTTCACGGCGCCAAATGGGCCTCGAGATTCAGGAACAGCTCCGCGCACTCGATATCCGGGTCGAACTCTCGGTCCTCGACATCCCCGTATTCATCGAACGGCGCAACGCAGGCCGGTTCGACATGGAAATTGCCGCGGCGGGTATGGACCCCACACCCTCGGGGCTCCGGAATAGTTGGTCGTGTCAGAGCATCGGCGTGCCCAACGCCAATGTCGGCGGATACTGCGATCCCCGAGTCGATTCTCTCATGGCGCTGGCCCTCACCTCCACGGCGGACCCCGCCTCACTGTGGAAGGCGGTGCTCGAGCAGATCCGAGATGATGCGCCCGCCGCGTTCTTATATGCACCATCCAAGGTGATCGCCGTTCACCGACGTTTCCGCGGAGTCTCCCTCAGGCCGGGTAGCCCGTGGATCGCCCTCCATCGGTGGTCCGTCGCCCCTTGACCCTCGAGGGCGGACTACTCAGCCGCCAGCGCGCCGGGTGACCCGCTGGCTCATTGGCCGGACAGCGCAGGCCGCGATCACGTTTCTGGTCGCGGCCGTCCTCATGTTTTTCCTCATGCGCCTCACGCCGGGCGATCCGCTCGCCCGGTTGATGGGTGACCGGCCGATGACGTCCGAGGAAGTCGCCACCCTGCGTGGATTGTACGGTCTGGATCAACCCCTGCCCTCGCAGTTCACCCGATTCGTCGCTGGGCTGGCTCAAGGTGATCTGGGAACGTCCATCGAGTACCGTACTCCCGTCACCACCCTCATTCGCCAGCGCCTCCCCGCCTCGCTCCTGCTCGGCGGCACCGTTCTCCTCCTCAATTTCACGCTCGGCGTGTGGCTCGGGGCACTCCAGGCCGTTCGCCTCGGAAAACCGCTCGACCGGTGGCTCTCCACCATCTCGCTCGCGGGGTTCGCCGTGCCGTCTTTCTGGCTAGGCTTAATCCTCGCCTGGCTCGTGGGCATCAAGTGGCAACTGCTTCCGGCGCTCGGCATGATCGATCCCTTGCTTCCGGCAAGCGCCGGCCTGGGGGCCCGATCGCTCGATATCGCGCGTCATTTGATACTCCCCGCCTTCACGCTGTCCGTCGTGAGTATCGCCGCCACGATGCGCTATCAGCGGACCGCAATGATCGACGCCCTCCGTGAGCCATACGTTCGAACCGCCCGCGCGAAGGGTCTATCGGAACGCCGCGTCATTTGGCGACACGCCTGGCGCACATCGCTCTTCCCTGTCATCACGCTCTTTGGGCTCTGGCTCCCTATCGTCGTGACCGGATCGGTATTCGTGGAGCACGTCTTCAACTGGCCGGGCCTCGGATCGCTCACTGCCAAGGCTATTTCGGGACGCGACTATCCCGTCATTATGGGGGCGTCGCTCCTGGCTGCTTCCTTGGTCGTCGGAGGTGGTTGGCTCACCGATGTCGCTTACGCAGCATTGGATCCCAGGACGCGGCGCGCCCAGTGAGTGCTCTTGGTGAGATCCTGCGCCGCGCCGCCTCCTCCGCACGAGGACGGACCGGAGTGCTCACTCTGGTCGGCCTGGTCCTTATCGCCATTGCGGCTCCGATGCTCTTGCCTGATCCCCTCGCCCAACCCGATATCCTTCAAGGCGTGAATCAACCTCCCGGCGCAAAGCACTGGTTCGGCACCGACCAACTGAGCCGTGACGTCCTGTCACGCGTGGTGACGGGTGCGAGGATTTCGCTTACGATTGCATTCCTCGCCGTGGCTGTGTCGGTGACCCTCGGCGCCATGGTGGGATTGGTCGCCGGATACTGGGGCGGCTGGGTAGACGCGGTCCTCATGCGCATTGTCGACGGCGCGCTCGCCATTCCCAGGCTCTTCGTTCTGCTACTGGTTGTGGCCGCCTGGGAATCGCTGCCGCTCCTGGTGTTCATCCTTTTGCTCGGCACAACAGGTTGGTTTGGGACCAGCCGGTTAATCCGCGGGGAGGTCCTCAGGCTGAAGCAGGAGCCGTACGTGCGGGCGGCCGAGGCGCTGGGTGCCCACCGGATTCGCATCGTGCTCCGTCACCTCCTCCCCAACACGGCGGGACCGCTGCTGGTTGCGGCAACGCTTGGCGTAGGGAACGTCGTTCTGCTGGAAGCCGGTTTGTCGTTCCTCGGGGTCGGCGTTCGGCCGCCGACGCCGACGTGGGGTGGGATGATCCTCGACTCTCAGGAGATTCTCTTCGTCGCTCCGTGGACTAGCATCTTCCCCGGCCTAGCGATCGTGATCACGGTATTGGCAGTCAACCTCTTCGGCGACGCGCTCAGAGAAGCCGTCGACCCACGGCACGCATGACCGCCCCGGTCCTCGAGGTTCGCGACCTGCGGATTGCGTTTCCGACGCGAACGGGCGACTTCGCGCGGCCGGTGGACGGGGTGAGCTTCATCTTGCACCGAGGAGAGACCCTAGCACTGGTCGGAGAATCGGGCTGCGGGAAGACCCTGACCAGCTTGGCACTCCTGCGACTGGTGCCGGCGCCCGGCCGCATCGAACCGGGCAGCCGCCTGGATTTCGAGGGCCGAGACATCATGGGACTCGACGCTGATGAGCTTCGCGCGATTCGCGGGAAAGACATCGCGATGGTATTCCAAGATCCCATGTCGAGTCTCAACCCGGTGTTTACCGCCGGGGCGCAGATCATCGAGACGATCAAAGCCCACGAGTCGGAGAGCACCAAAGCCGCCCGTGATCGTGCCCTGGGATTGCTGCGCGAGGTTGGCATATCCGATCCCGAGCTCAGGATCGACCAGTACCCGCATGAAATGAGTGGCGGCATGCGCCAGCGGGTGATGATCGCGATGGCCCTCGCCACCGAACCCGGAGTTTTGATCGCCGACGAACCGACCACAGCCCTCGACGTGACGGTCCAAGCACAAATCCTCGAGATACTCGATCGGCTCCGAGAAATCCGAGGCCTCGCGGTTCTGCTCATCACGCACGACCTCGGCATCGTGGCAAACCGGGCGGACCGTGTCGCCGTCATGTATGCCGGCCGGATCGTCGAAGAGGCGTCGACCCGTACGCTGTTCGAGGCCCCGTCGCATCCGTACACCCAGGGTCTGCTCGAGTCGGTGCCCAGACTCACCGGCCCCGTGCAATCGCTGAAGCCGATTCCGGGTACCGTTCCCGACCCCGCGCGCTGGCCTGCCGGGTGCCGGTTCCACCCACGGTGTCCCAAGGTGATGGCGCGATGTCGAGCGGAGGACCCATCACGCCTGGCACTCGCCGACGGACACCACATGGCCTGTTGGCTGGCCGAGGAGACCGCACGATGAGTGACCATCGGGGCCTCCTCGAGGTCGTCGACCTCGTCAAGCATTTCCGAACAACGGGTTTGTTCCGGACGACAGCCAGTCCGGTGCGCGCGGTGGACGGCGTGTCGTTCACCATCGCTCAAGGGGAGACCCTGGGACTGGTCGGCGAATCGGGTTGCGGCAAGTCAACGGTCGGTCGAACTATCCTTCGCCTGGAGGAACCGACGGGCGGGAGTGTCCAGTTTGAGGGGCACGACATCTTCAGTCTTACGCCGAGCGAGCTTCGAACACTCAGGCGGCGAATGCAGATCGTCTTCCAGGACCCCTATGGTTCGCTCAATCCTCGCATGCGCGTCGGCAGGGCCGTGGCCGAGGGGATCGAGATCCACCGGTTGGCCCCCCGCGCCGAGATTCCTGAGCGGGTCGGCTCGCTGCTGGCCGAGGTCGGCCTCGACCCCGACGCCGCCGAGCGATACCCCCACGAGTTCTCCGGAGGCCAGCGGCAGCGAATCGGTATCGCGCGAGCCTTGGCCGTTGAACCGGTATTCCTGGTCTGCGACGAACCAGTCTCCTCGCTTGATGTCTCCGTGCAGGCGCAGGTGGTGAACTTGCTAGCCGAGCTCCAGCGTGCGCGTGGTCTTTCGCTCTTGTTCATCGCCCACGATCTCGCGATCGTGCGCCAGCTGGCCCAGCGCACGCTGGTCATGTATCTAGGTCGAGTGGTCGAAACCGCGCCGACAGAATCACTGCTCGCGACACCCCGACATCCGTACACACAGGCCCTGATTTCGGCTGCACCCGAGCCCGACCCCACAGTGACGCGATCGCGGATCGTGCTCGGAGGCGAACCACCCAGCCCGTCGGCTCCTCCATCCGGGTGCGCGTTTCACCCACGATGCTTTCACCCGAAGAAGGACACGCGGTGCCAGCGTGAGCGGCCTGAGTTGCGCCAGGTTGGAGACTCGGCGGCCGCGTGTCACCACGCTGAGTGATACCATTTTCGGGGTCGTATCGATTATGATTCCAGGCGTCACGATTCACCTCTCAACCAGCTGATTGGCACATGCCGCACCCGCTCTTCCAGGTCGACGCGTTCGCCTCCGAGCCGTTCACGGGAAATCCCGCCGGAGTCTGTCTTCTTTCGGAGGCGCAAAGCGATCGCTGGATGCAACAAGTTGCAGGCGAGATGAACCTCTCGGAGACGGCGTTCCTGCTCGAGAACGGCGACGGGTACAACCTGCGCTGGTTCACGCCCGAACTCGAGGTCGATCTCTGCGGCCACGCCACTCTTGCCAGTGCTCACGCCCTCTGGGAATTGGGACGGCTCGAGCCAGGCGCCGAGGCACGATTCCACACCCGGAGCGGACTCCTGACCGCCACGCAGGATGGGACATGGATCGAGCTGGATTTCCCGGCCCTGCCAGCCGAGGCCACCGCACCTCCCCCAAGCCTCGCCCAGGCGCTCGGGGCCACCCCAACCTATGTGGGGAAGAGCAAATTCGACCTCCTGGTCGAGGTCGAGAGCGAAGAGATCCTCCGCGGTCTCCAGCCGGATTTCGCCCGGCTCGCGACCATCCCCGCCCGGGGGTGCATCGTAACGAGCCCGACCTCGGACGCTGGATTCGATTTTGTGTCGCGCTACTTTGCACCTGCCGCAGGCATCAACGAGGATCCCGTCACCGGGTCGGCCCACTGCTGCCTCGCTCCGTACTGGGAAAAGCGTCTGGGCAAGAGCGTCTTCATGGCCTACCAAGCATCCGCGCGGGGCGGCGTCCTAAAGGTGCGCCGGGATGGCGATCGCGTCATTCTCGGTGGGCAGGCAGTCACGGTGCTCAGGGCCGAGCTGCTCGCCGATGCCCCATTGACGGTAGGCAATCTGCGCTGAGTCGACTCCGAGTCGGCTCAAAATGCCTGAGACGG
>JABDII010000612.1 GCA_013003805.1 Gemmatimonadales bacterium | reverse complement strand
GAGGACGAGCCGAATACAATGCGAGACACGCCGGCATCCCTGGCGGCCTCGATCAGCGAGGCAGTTCCCATCAGGTTGGTCTTTACGTAGGCATCCGGCGATGCAAGGGAGGGCCGGACGCCGGCCTTCGCCGCCAGATGTATCACCACCGTCTGGGAGGTGAGGAGCGAGCGAAGCGCCGGACCGTCCAGAATGTCGAGTTCGTGGAACGTGAAGCTGGACGCCTGACGGAGCCCGCGCAGGTTCCGTTCTTTGGTCGCTCGGTCATAGAACGGATCGAAGTTGTCGATCCCGACGACCTGATCGCCGCGTTCGATCAAGGCCTCGGCCACATGGGAGCCGATGAACCCCGCTGACCCGGTGACCAGAACCCGGGTCATGCTCCGAGCTGAGCTTTGAAGTGGGCGACGGTCCTCTTGAGGCCTTCCTCAAGACTGACTTGGGGGCTCCACTCGAGCATCGATTGCGCCCGAGAAATATCCGGGCGCCGTACCTTCGGATCGTCCGTCGGGAGCGGCCGCTCGACCAACGACGACTGCGACTCCGTGAGCTGCAAAATCAGCTCGGCCAGCTCACGGACGGTAAACTCACTAGGGTTGCCAAGATTGACCGGATCGGCATCGCCGCGCTCAAACAGACGGAGAATGCCTTCCACGAGGTCGCTGGCGAAACAAAAGGAACGTGTCTGTGAGCCATCCCCGTAGATGGTGAGTGGCTCTCCCTTGAGTGCTTGCACGATGAAGTTCGATACGACGCGCCCGTCGCGTGCGCGCATGCGCGGCCCATACGTATTGAAGATTCGCGCGATCCGAGTATCCACACCGTGCGTGCGGTGATAGGCCATAGTCATGGCCTCGGCAAATCGCTTCGCTTCGTCGTACACACCGCGAGGCCCAACGGGATTCACGTGGCCCCAGTACCCTTCAGGTTGTGGGTGAACCTGCGGATCGCCGTACACTTCGGAGGTTGACGCGAGAAGGAATCGTGCCTGTTTCGCCTTCGCCAAGCCGAGGGCCTTATGGGTGCCAAGTGACCCCACCTTCAACGTCTGAATGGGTAGCTCGAGATAGTCGATGGGGCTCGCGGGAGAGGCAAAGTGAAGCACGCCGTCGACTTGTCCGGCTACATAAATGAACGTCGTGACATCGTGTTCGACAAAGGAGAACTTCGGGTTCCCAAGCAGATGGGCAATATTGTCGGGCGACCCCGTGATGAAGTTGTCCACGCCAACCACGTCGTAGCCTTCCTCGAGGAAGCGATCGACGAGATGGGACCCGAGAAACCCAGCTGCTCCGCTAATGAGGACTCTCACTCTGTGCGTCTCCCAACAGCGAGGTATTCGAATCCGAGAGCCCGCAGCCGTTCCGGCTCATAGAGGTTTCGGCCGTCCACGATGAGTGGGCGGCGAATCAGCGACCGGATCCGCTCGAAGTCGGGATTGCGATACACGAGCCACTCCGTCACGATCACGAGTGCATCGGCGGACGGGAGCGCGTCGTAGGGATCCTGGGCGTACGACACGCGGTCACCAAACAGTGTTTGGGCAAACCCCATCGCCTTCGGATCGTGCACCCGGACCGTGGCATCGAGCTCCAACAATCCCTCCACCAACGGGATGGCCGGGCTCTCGCGCATGTCATCCGTCTCCGCCTTGAAGGCGAGGCCCCACACGGCCACGGTCTTGCCGGTGAGCGGTCGACCCAGGGCTCGCGTGAGCTTCTCCAGGAGCAGGCGCTTTTGCCGGGCGTTGACCCGCTCGACCGCCTTGAGAATATCGAACTCCATCCCGCGCTCATTAGCCGTCCGGATGAGGGCTTGGACGTCCTTCGGGAAGCACGAACCCCCATATCCCGGACCGGGAAAGAGAAAGGCCGGGCCAATACGGCGATCCGTAGCGATACCTTGGCGCACATGAGTGACATCCGCGCCCACCAACTCGCAAAATGCCGCCACCTGATTCATGAAGGAAATCCGAGTCGCGAGCATCGCGTTCGCAGCATACTTCGTGACTTCCGCCGACGGGATGTCCATGAACAGAATGGGATTACCCGTGCGGACGAACGGGGAGTACAACGCCTCGAGCACCGTGCGGGCCTCATGATCGTCGACCCCAAGCACCACACGGTCGGGTTTCATGAAGTCCTCGATCGCTGCTCCCTCCTTCAGGAATTCCGGGTTCGAACAAACCGAAAACGAAGCCTTGGCATGTCGTGCGATGGCCGCCCGCACCTTTCCCGCCGTCCCAACGGGAACTGTCGATTTCGTGACGATCACTTTCGGGCCGCGCATGTGCCGGCCGATGGCATCGGCGACGTCGAGCACGTGCTGGAGGTCGGCCGATCCGTCCTCGTCGGGAGGCGTCCCCACGGCAATGAAGATGACTTGGCCGTGCTCGATCGCCGAGGCAATGTCCGTCGTAAAATTCAGCCGGCCTTCGTCTTGATTACGCCGCACGAGGGGTTCGAGGCCCGGCTCGTAAATCGGGATCTCATTCCGCCGGAGACCTTCGATCTTGGCGGTATCCACATCCGCGCACACCACGGTGTTCCCCGTCTCGGCCAGACAGGCGCCCGCAACGAGTCCAACGTATCCGGTTCCAATGACGGTGACGTGCATCCTCTAGCCCCGCCCCAGTGCATTTCGCGTATCCACCACCGCCTTCGCACGTTGACGGACCATATCGAAATCGATTGCCGAATGGTCCGTGACAATGAGGACGCAATCGGCAGCCTCCACCGTCTCCGCCGTGAGTGGGGTCGAGTGGTGTTGTTGCCCGTCCTCGCTGAACGTGGGCACCAAGGGATCGTGGTAGGTGACCCTGGCGCCTTGGTCGGTGAGGAGC
>JABDII010000385.1 GCA_013003805.1 Gemmatimonadales bacterium | reverse complement strand
TGCTCGCTGTCTCGAGGGCCTGGACCACGTCCGCGGCAGCAATCGGGCGCGACCGAATGGCATTGAGCAGCCCGTCGTTGGTTTCCGCGACCACGGGATTGATGGAGCGGACGTTCTCCATTCCTGGTCGGGCCAGCATCCACTCGACCAAGGCATCGGCGGCCTTCCACACACAGAGCGTGCAGGTCAGGAGGATGGGCGTCTCGAGTTCCCCGAGCTCCCCCACCTGGGTCGAGCCGAGCAGCTTCCCGAATCCGTTGCCCACGTGGATTGCGGCCGGCACTCGATCGTGGAAGACGTTGCCCTCGTGGAGCAAGATGGCGGTGACACCGGTCCGAACCGAGTCGCCCGCCTCGACTGTGGCGTGCCCCACGCGGATACCGGAGACATCGGTAATGGCGTTCTGTGCTCCGGGCTGGAAGACGCCGGGAGCCACCCCCAGTTGGCGTGCGCGGAGAGGGAGGGGCGACTGGGCAGCAAGCGATCGGGACGAAGCGGTCGCGGAGAAGCTCCCGACCAGGATCAGCAGGACGGCGTGGTGCATGCTTCCTCCGGGTTTCATCATCATATGCGGTGGCCGGCTCGGAATCCAGGAAGCCCGATTTCTCGGAGAGACGATTATGCAAAATATTGCATGACGAATCTGTCTGTTGCGAAGCGGCTACACCGTGTCAGATGAGCCAGGCATGAAGGGGCCGAAAACCATGATTCGAGCGGAGTTGAGAGAGAATGTGACCGGCATCACACTTGCGGGCCGACCCCACTGCCCAAGCCGACCGCAAGGCGGGCTCTGATTGTCTCACAACCATTTCACGTCGGCTTACTTGCGCATCGGCCAGGGATCGATAAGATAGCAAACATACCCCCAAGCAGGACCGATTCGAATCGTTGATTCACTTCATTCATAGGAGGGTCGCATGACAAGCTTAGGCACAAGTCGTTGGGCTGTGGGATTGGCTCTCGCGTTCGGCGTCGCGTATCTGGGAGCCTGCGCGTCCGACACCGGTCCGGTGACGGACCCGGGCACCCCGTCCTTCGGCCAACGCCCGCCCGACGCCCAGCGTCCGGGGGACGGCGTGCTCATGTTCGAGCTGTTCGAGATCTGTAAGGTATTCGTGAACGCCCCTGCCGGAACGCCCGATGCCGTGTTCGATGTCACGGTCAGCGGCGGCACGACGGCCTCGTTCTCGACCAGCCTAGGTGACGGCGAGTGCGAGGAGATCTGGGGCAACGGTGGAACCGTCGATGATCTCGTGACCGTGACGGAGCAGGCCCTGCCCGTCCCCGCGGGCGGCGGCAGCTGGGCCACCACACACGACATGACCACCATCACGGGCGTCTTCCCCGGGACTCCGGGGCCGAGCTCTAGTGGCGGAAACACCGCGAGCGCTGCCTTCAGTGGCGGGCTCGGCGCCACCACCCTGTCCGGCGTGCTGGTGGTGTTCACCAACACCTTCACGCCACCGGACCCGCCGGGCGACGAGGGTTGCACCCCGGGCTTCTGGAGGAACTGGTCGGCGAACGCGCCAGGCAACCAGTCCGATGAATGGACCGACTACGCCGTCGATGATGATTACGATACGGTCTTCGGCGTCGTGTCCGGTCTGGGCACCTTGTACGATGCCGTGACGGCAAAGGGTGGCGGTGAGAATGCGCTCGGTCGGCATTCCGTGGCCGCGTTGCTCAACGCCACACACCCCGACGTAGCCGCTTCCCTGTCTGAGGCCGAGGTGATACAGCTAGTTCAGGACGCCTTCTCCAGCGGGGACTTTGAGACGGCGAAGAACACCCTCGCGGCAGCCAACGAGCTGGGTTGCCCGTTGCCGGTCGACTAATCAAGTACTCAGTCGGCTAAGTTGCTTCAGCAGAACGAAAGCCCGGGAGCGATCCCGGGCTTTCTCTTTCTACCCTGGAGGAGGGGGCGTCCATGGGCCTGGCGGTGCGATCCCCTACCGGCGCTCCGACCACGCGGCCGTGTGGAAGTGCTCCGACCGGGGAGCCAGCGCGTGCTTCCCATCTACGTACTCCTTCCAGGTCACCGGCCCGAATGCGTTGGGCACCTCCTCCATGGTGATACAGCCCTGCACCGGGCAGACCTCGGAACACAGGTTGCACCCCACGCAGGCCTGGTCGATGATCTCCACCACGGGCCCGCCATTCTGTCGGGGCAGACGGCGAATGGCCTGGTGGGCCCCGTCCTCGCAGGCCACCCAGCAGAGCTCGCACTCAATGCACTTCGCCTGATCGATCCGCGCCACGAGGTGATAGTTGAGGTCCAACTCCTCCCACTTCGCCACGTTGGGCAGCGCGCGGCCGCGGAAGTCCGCGATGGTTCCGTAGCCCGCCCCGTCCATCCAATTCTCGAGCCCGTCGATCATGTCTTCGACAATCCGAAAGCCGTAGTGCATGACCGCGGTACAGACCTGCACCGTCTCCGCACCCAACGCGATGAACTCGGCAGCGTCCCTCCACGTGGCGATGCCGCCGACACCGGAAACCGGTACTTGCACCTCAGGGTCGCTTGCCACCTCCGACACCATGTTGAGCGCAATGGGTTTGACCGCGGGGCCACAATACCCGCCGTGACTCGACTTCCCCGCCACCGATGGGTGGGGTGCGAACGTGTCGAGATCGACCCCGACGATCGAGTTGATGGTGTTGATCAGCGAGAGTGCATCCGCCCCGCCCTTCACGGCGGCCCGCGCAATGTACGCGATGTCGGAGACATTCGGTGTCAACTTGACCAGCACCGGAATGCTGGATACTTCCTTCACCCACTCGACGATCTGGCAAGTGTAGTCGGGCACCTGTCCCACGGCACTCCCCATGCCGCGTTCGCTCATGCCGTGCGGGCACCCGAAGTTGAGCTCCACCCCGTCGGCGCCGGTGTCCTCGCTCCGACGCACGATCTCGTGCCAGGCTTCGCGCTTGCTCTCCACCATGAGCGACACGATGACCGCGTGGCTCGGATAGTTGCGCTTGACCTCCGCGATCTCCTTCAAGTTGTCTTCGATCGGCCGGTCGGTGATGAGCTCGATATTGTTGAACCCCATCATCCTGGTCGATCCCAGATCGACGGATCCGTACCTGGAAAACACGTTGATAATGGGTTCCCCTACCGTCTTCCACACCGCCCCGCCCCACCCGGCATCGAACGCGCGAGCTACCTGGCCGTAGGTATTGGTCGGCGGTCCGGAAGCCAGCCAGAACGGATTGGGACTCGGAATCCCCGCGAAATTGACGCTCAAGTCGGCCATGGGTTGCTCCGTGAGAGAGCTATCGGCTATTGGCTATTGGCTATTGGCTATTGGCTATTGGCTATTGGGGCGCGAAGGTACAGCTGTTAGCTGTTAGCCTTCAGAAAATCGTCGATTTCTCTTGCCGCCTGCTTCCCTTCCGCGGCGGCGTTGACGATCTCGGCCCCACCGCTCATGCAATCTCCACCCACAAACACATGGGGCTTGTCGCTCCGAATGCGGTCGCCCTCGAGCGTCAGGCCGGCATCCGTCGCAAACTGTGAGCGAGGAGCCTGCCCCACGGCCTTGATCACCATATCGCACGCAATGACGT
>JABDII010000342.1 GCA_013003805.1 Gemmatimonadales bacterium | reverse complement strand
CAACGTACATGGGCAACCCCCTGGTGAACGCGATGTGTGTGGGTGTCCTTCGGGCCGACGATGTCATGCGGGCCAAGGCGGAAGGAGTGGGCAACGTACTCCTGGTGGTGGGAGCCCGCACCGGGCGTGATGGCATTCACGGCGCGAGCTTCGCATCCGAAGAGCTTACGGCGGAGAGTGAGGCCCGACGGCCACAAGTGCAGGTCGGCGACCCCTTCACAGAGAAGCTCCTCCTCGAGGTCAGTCTCGAGTTGATCGAGCGTCGCATCATCGTGGCCATCCAGGATATGGGCGCCGCCGGCCTCACCAGTTCGTCAGCGGAAATGGCAGCACGTGGCGGCGTCGGCGTGGACCTGGACACGGCGCGCGTTCCGACCCGTGTGCCAGGTATGACACCGTATGAAATCCTCCTCTCCGAATCCCAGGAGCGCATGTTGGTGGTTGCCGAGCCTGATCGGGTCGCCGACGTCCAGGCCATATGCCAGAAGTGGGAGCTGACCGCCACCCCGATCGGTTCGGTTACCGATGACGGGGTGTACCGAGTTCGCCACGGCGACGTGGTGGTTGCCGCGATTCCAGGTGACCGGTTGATTTCGGACTGCCCAGTCTACCAACCCGACGCGAAGGAAGACCCCGCAGCCGCGAAACGTCGCGCCACTCAGCCGGCATCCGGTCCGCGGGTAGACCCGGAACGGGCGCTCGAGGCGTTGCTCGATTGCCCGACGATCGCGAGCAAGCAGTGGGTCTACGAGCAGTACGATTCCACCGTACGGGCCAACACCAGGTTGGCGCCCGGCGGAGACGCCGGAGTGGTGCGGGTGGAGGGAACCAGCTTTGGCCTCGCCCTCACGGTGGACTGCAACGCTCGCTTGGTCGCCCTCGATCCGTACGAGGGAGCGAAGGCCGCGGTGGCGGAGGCGGCGAGGAACATCGCTTGCACCGGTGCCGTCCCGATCGGGGTCACCGATTGTCTCAACTTCGGAAACCCGGAACGCCCCGATGTCTTCTTCCAATTCCAGGAAACCTGTCGAGGGATCGGCGATGCGTGCCGGGCCTTCGACACGCCCGTCACCGGAGGGAATGTCTCCTTCTACAATGAAAGCCCAGTTGGGGCGATCGACCCCACGCCGACCATCGGCATGGTCGGCCTGCTCGATCGCGTACAGGATGCGGTTGGGAGTCACTTTCGTTCCCCCGGTGACCGGATCATCGTCTTGGGTGAGGCCACGGGTGACATGGGCGGGTCGGCCTATTGGGCCCACGTCCATGACTTCACCGGGGGCCGGCCCGCGCTGGTGGATCTGGATGCCGAACGCGCCCTCCAGCAACTCCTCATCGCCCTTGCCCAGGGCATGCTGGCTTCCTCCGCCCATGATTGCTCCGACGGCGGGCTCGCCGTCGCGCTCGCAGAGTCTGCCATGGCCGGCCCCTACGCACCGCCGAGTTTCGGTGCCACGATCGATCTCACGCGCCTCGCGAAAGGAATGAGCATCGAACAGATCCTCTATGGTGAGAACGGAGCCCGCGCGGTCGTCTCCTGCCACGCGGCCAACGAGGCGAGGGTGCTCCGCCTGGCCTCCGACGCAGGCGTGCCCGCGACCACGGTCGGTTCGGTCACTGATTCGGGGCAGCGACTGGAAATCCGGGTGGAGGGCGCCGTACTGTCTTGGGACATCCAGCGACTCCGCACCCTGTACTTCGATGCGCTCCCGCGTCGTATGGGCCAGGCGGGCCGCGACACGCGCCGGGAGGCCTGACCGATGTGCGGCGTGCTCGGCGTCTCAGGAGTCCCCGAGGCCGCTCGGGTCGCGTATTCGGGGCTGTACGCTCTGCAACATCGGGGTCAGGAAAGCGCCGGCATCGTGTCCGTCGATCCCGATGGCCGGGCGCATTCCCACCTGGGGATGGGGCTGGTGTCCGAAGTGTTTTCGGATGCTGTCCTCGATAACCTCCCGGGTGATATCGCCATCGGGCATACTCGCTACTCGACGGCGGGAAGCACGGTCCTAGCCAATGCACAGCCGCGGCTCGTCAACTACCGGAATGTGCCGCTCTCGCTGTCGCACAACGGCAACCTGACCAACGCGGCGGAAATCAAGGATGACTTGGTCGACCAGGGCGCGCTCTTCATGAGTTCGAGCGACAGCGAAGTCCTGGTTCATCTCATCGCTCGATCGGTAGCACGAGATCCCGCCCAACAGATCCG
This sequence comes from Gemmatimonadales bacterium, assembly GCA_013003805.1. Classification (GTDB taxonomy): domain Bacteria; phylum Gemmatimonadota; class Gemmatimonadetes; order Gemmatimonadales; family GWC2-71-9; genus JABDII01. The sequence continues at coordinate 3,795 of JABDII010000342.1, read as the reverse complement.
CGGGGCGTTGGAACAGGTGGAGGGTGCCTACAGCCTCGTGATCGGTATCGGTCGCACGCTCTACGCCGCGGTTGATAGCCGCGGGTTCCGCCCGCTTTTCCTCGCTCGCCTGGGGTCTGGACTAATTGTCGCTTCGGAGACCTGCGCCTTCGATCTTCTGGGTGCCACCGTGATCAGGGAGCTCGAACCGGGGGATTTCGTTCGAATCACGGACGGTCAGCTGGAGGAGTTACCACCCCTTGGGTCACGCCCGAGAAGTCGTTGCGTCTTCGAGTTGGTCTATTTCTCTCGACCGGACAGCCAGATATTCGGGCACTCGGTAGACCGAGTGCGACGTGAACTAGGCCGGCACCTCGCCCGGGAGCACCCTGCCGACGATGCTGAGGTGGTGTTCAGCGTCCCCGACAGCGCGAATGCAATGGCGCTCGGGTTCTCGGAAGTCTCGGGGATCAAGTTGGAGCACGGGTTGATCCGGAACCACTACATCGGACGCACCTTCATTCAGCCGTCCCAGGCGCATCGGGTTGCCAAGGTCCGCATCAAGTTCAACCCGGTCCGGGAAGTGATCGATGGCAAATCGGTTGCGGTCGTCGATGACAGCCTGGTGCGGGGGACGACGAGCAAGGGACTGGTACAGATGATCCGTGCCGCAGGCGCACGCAAAGTTCATCTGCGACTCGCGTCGCCGCCCATCATCGGACCATGCCACTATGGAATCGATACCCCGAATCCCGAGGAGTTGATCGCCACCACGCGATCGCTCGATGACATTCGCGCACATTTGGGCGTGGATTCCTTGGCCTACCTTTCGCTCGAAGGCATGCTGAGCGCGGCGGGCGGGGAAAACGGGTATTGTCACGCTTGTTTCTCGAACCAGTATCCCACCCACATTCCGGACAACCCGATCCAGCTACGTCAGATACCACCTCTCATCCCGACACACGCATGAGCACAACGACTACCCAACCCCTCGTCTATTTCTTCGGACAGGGTCGAGCCGACGGCTCCGCCGCGATGAAGGACGTCTTGGGGGGAAAAGGCGCCGCCCTCGCCGAGATGACGAGCATTGGCGTCTCTGTCCCTCCGGGATTCACCATCGCAAGCACGCTCTGTCAGACCTATCTCCAAACGCGGGCCTTTCCGGGCGGTCTTCAGTCCCAGGTCCAGGCCTGCCTCCACCGGGTCGAAGCTGCTACTCGCCGGCAGTTCGGCGCGGAGACGAATCCGCTTCTGGTCTCGGTACGGTCGGGCGCCGCGTTGTCGATGCCAGGCATGATGGAGACCATTCTCAATCTCGGCCTCAACGATGCCACCGTCGTAGCCCTCGAGCGTGAGAGCGGAAACCCGCGCTTCGCGTGGGATAGTTATCGGCGTTTCGTGCAGATGTACGCCGCCGTGGTGTACGACGTGCCGAAAGAGCGCTTTGAGGCTCTGCTCGACGAGCGGAAGAAGGCGCGCAACGTGGCCCGAGACATCGACCTGCCAGTCGATGACCTTGCCGCGCTGGTGAGTGCGTTCAAGAGCCTCATCGAGCAAGAGACCGGACACGGGTTCCCCGAGGACCCGATGGAGCAGCTCTGGGGTGCGATCGCCGCGGTGTTCGAGAGCTGGAACACCAAGCGTGCGATCGACTACCGCAAGCTCCATGACATCCCGCATTCCCTCGGTACGGCGGTCAATGTGATGGCGATGGTCTTCGGAAACACGGGCGAAGACTCCGGCACAGGTGTCGCCTTCACCCGAGACCCCTCTACCGGGGAGAACGTGCTCTACGGGGAGTTCCTACTCAACGCCCAAGGCGAGGATGTCGTCTCCGGCACTAGGGATCCCCAACCGATCGCCGCGCTCGCGGAAACGATGCCGAAGGCGCACGCCGAGCTCGAGCAGATGGCGAAGCGACTCGAACGGCATTTCCGGGACGTCCAGGACATGGAGTTTACGGTCGAGCGTGGCACGCTGTACATGCTCCAGACCCGGCGGGCACAGCGTACGGGACATGCGGCAGTCCGCATAGCGTGCGACATGGTCGGCGATGGGTCGATCTCCGAGGAGGAGGCCGTCGCACGGGTCCCGCCCAACGATCTCGACCAGCTCCTCCACCCGACGATTGACCCGTCCGCCGAGCTCGACTTATTGACGACCGGCCTCCCGGCGTCTCCCGGAGCCGCGAGCGGGACGGTCGTCTTCGACGCCGATGATGCTGAGCGCATCGGCCGGGCGGGCGATGCGGTGATCCTCGTCCGGCGCGAAACGAGTCCGGAAGACTTTCACGGCATGGTGGTCGCCAAGGCCATCCTCACCGCCCGGGGTGGGATGACTTCGCACGCGGCTGTGGTGGCCCGTGGCATGGGAAAACCCTGCGTTGCCGGCGCCCAGGGGTTGGTCGTCGACGAGGCCGCCAAGATGTTCTCGGTGAATGGCCGATCGATTCGTGAGGGGGAGTGGATCACGATCGATGGGACCAGAGGCCACGTGCACGCCGGCCAGGCGGCTTTGATCGCACCAGAACTCAGCGACAACTTCCTCCGCCTCATGACCTGGGCCGATCGATTGCGCCACCTCAAGGTTCGAGTGAATGCCGATACCCCGGCCGATGCGCATCGCGGCCGTGAATTCGGGGCGGAAGGCATCGGACTGTGCCGAACCGAGCACATGTTCTTCGAAGGAACCCGACTTCAGGCCATGCGTGAGATGATCGTCGCGCAAGACTCCGCCGGCCGGCAGGCGGCGTTGCAGAAGCTCCTGCCCATGCAGCGCTCGGATTTCGAAGGGATCTTCCGAGCCATGGAGGGGTGTCCGGTGACGATCCGGCTCCTCGACCCTCCGCTCCACGAATTCCTCCCAACCGAACAGGAGGAAATCACGAAGCTCGCCCACGAGCTGGGCAAGCCAGTCGACGAGATGAAGCGGATCATCGATGGGTTGAGCGAGGTCAATCCGATGCTCGGCCTTCGCGGGTGCCGCTTGGCCATCATCTACCCCGAGATTCCCGCCATGCAGACCCGCGCCATCTTCGAGGCGGCATGCACGGTGGCCTCACGCAAGGGTCAGGTGCTCCCTGAGATCATGATCCCACTCACCGCCTCCGTCGCCGAGCTACGACAGCAGGCCCGCATTGTTCGGGACACAGCGGAAACGGTATTCCAGGAACGTGAGATCACGGTGCCCTACCTCCTCGGCACCATGATCGAACTGCCCCGGGCAGCGTTGACAGCCGACGAGATCGCACAAGAAAGCGACTTCTTCTCGTTTGGGACCAACGACCTGACGCAAACCACGTGGGGACTCTCCCGCGATGACTGCGGTCGATTCTTGCCGCATTATCTCGATCACCATCTCATTGAAGCTGACCCGTTCCAGGTGCTCGACCAGGTGGGTGTCGGCCGGCTGGTTCGGATGGGCGTCGAGTTGGGGCGCAAGGCCCGGCCGGACCTGAAGATCGGGATCTGCGGCGAGCACGGGGGCGAGCCCTCGTCGGTTGTGTTCTGCGATCAGCTGGGACTGAACTACGTGTCGTGCTCTCCGTTCCGGGTGCCTATCGCTCGCCTCGCGGCCGCCCAGGCGGCGCTGTCGGCTCGCGGCACCATGGACCGTACCAAGGCCACGCTGTAATCGGGCCGAGCGCATGGTTACGCCAGGTGCATCTGGGCATCAGCTCCTCGTCGCGCGCGCCGATCCGGACGACGCCGGAATGCTCACCGCCGCGGCCCACGAGTCCAAGGAAACGTGGGGATATCCGCAAGCCTGGATTGAGTCGTGGAACGACCAGCTCACGCTTACCCCCGAGTACATTCG
>JABDII010000340.1 GCA_013003805.1 Gemmatimonadales bacterium | reverse complement strand
AGCTCGGCCCATCCCGGAATGTGCGCAGGAAAATGGCGCCGATGGCGGCACCCCGGTAGGTAATCGGAACGACGGTGATGGTCTTCACCCGGCGATTCGCGAGGGCCCCTTGGATGTGGCGGAGCGTCGGTGCGCTTGCGGCATCGGGAATGAACACCGTCTCCCCGGTCCTCAAGGCCTCACCCAACTCCGGATACCGATCGAGGTCGACGATGTAGTTCCGAATGCTGGGGTCTTCATAGCTCGCAACGAGACGGACGGTGTTGGCCTCGCGCTCGACCAGGAAAATCGAACACCGATCCAAGCCAAACGCCTCGCCCAGGCGACGTGCGATGGACTGGACGACGTCGACGAAATGCAGGGAGCCTGCAATTTCCTCGAGGATCTCGATGACCGCCAAGAGGTGCTTGCGCTCGTGTTCGAGCGATGCGACACGTGCGCTGAGGCGTTCGACTTCCTCTTGGACGGAAGGGGTCGGCATCGTCATGTGCTGGAATCCGGGACAGGGGTCATGGGATGACTGCAATGTTGCGAGGGAGTCGCAGGGGGTCAAGCGCGTTTCGTTTGCTCCGAAATCCAGCTAGCTTCCGGATGGACCCGCGCACAGCCGCCCCTACCCCCGGCACACCAGCTGCGCTATCTGGCACGTGGAGGACCAATGTCACGCAAGCACGATGGATCCTATGAGGATGAAGAGGAGCTGGAGGACGAGGAGGAGTTCCTCGAGGAAGACGCCCAACACTGGGTCGGAGTCGGCTTCGCCGCCGGGATCCTACTGGGTGCAGCGCTCGGCGCTGGCGTAGCCATGCTCTTCGCCCCCGATAAGGGCTCCCGGACTCGCCGGCGCATCAGCCAGCGCATGCGGGATTTGAGGGAGAATGCCGAGGAGAGGCTCGAAGACGCGCGGGAAGACGCCGGACGAACGCTGACCCGGCAACGACGCAAAATCCGTGGCGCGGTGACGCGCACCGCCAGTCGGGCCCGGGATGTTGTCGATGACGTCCTGGAAGCGGCGCCGCTCTCGCGCTAGCGCTGTTCGAGCTCGGCGATTCGGGCATCGAGTCGGGCAGCCTGTTCTCGATACGTGGGATCCATATAATCGCTGGTGTGCAAGGTCGGAATAACAGCCAGCTGTGCCCGAGCCTCGGCATAACGCTTTCGGTCCGTTAACAGCTCCGCCAGCTTCAGTCGGTGGTAGATGTAGTCCGGGTTGAACTCGGCCGCCTTCGTCAGGTTCTCGACCGCCCCCTCCCAAGAGGCCTTGTCGAAGAATTTGGCGCCGAACACGTTGCGGGCGAAGAATCGCTCGAACCCCGAGAGCCGACGGATCTCCCAATGCCAGCGGCCGAGTACGTGGTACGCTCCGTTGTGCTCGGGATCGAGCTCGAGCGCCTTGAGCGCCTCGACGCGGATCTCCCTGGCTATGAGGGCACGCTCACGGACCGACTTGGTGAGCGACGTCCGCCCGATGGCCAAGGCTAGGACGTAGTGGCCCTCGGGGTCGAGCAGCTCGAGATCGACCGCGCGGCGGGCCAACTGTTCCGCCCGGGCATACAAGGAATCGCGCCCCGGGCTCTTCTCCTCGTCCGGGATCCGCTTGCCGATGTTGAGCAGCGCAAAGGCCGCGCGCCACGTCGCCTCATAATTGAGGGAGTCGAGTGCCAGGGCGGCCTCGAAATGACCTAGGGCGGTTTCCGGATCGAGCCCTTCCGGCGCAGCGATCCCTGCCGCAATGTGGTCCTTTGTCGTGAGACCCGGGCTCTGGGCCCTCAGGGGGGACCCGGGGAGCAGCAGAGCCATGGCGGCGGTGGCGGCCATGGCTCGGGGGGACCGGAGCGAACGGCGGTTGGGCATCACGAATAGTAATAGGCAGAACAAGGAGGCCACGAGGGTGCAGGTACCCGCGCTCATCGAACGGAAAAGAAATGGCGAGGCCCTCTCGGTCGACGAGTGGGGGGAGCTGATCTCCGCCTACACCGGCGGACGGATCCCGGACTACCAGATGGCTGCTTTCTTGATGGCCATCTGGTTTCGGGGACTGACCGAGGGAGAGCTGCTCACGCTCACCGCGCTCATGCGCGATTCGGGTGACCAGTTGCGCTTTCCTGACCTCTCCGTGCCGGTGATCGATAAGCATTCCACCGGGGGCGTGGGGGACAAGACCTCGCTCATTCTGGCGCCGATGGCGGCGAGCTGCGGCATCGCCGTTCCCATGATTTCCGGGCGCGGGCTCGGGC
>JABDII010000335.1 GCA_013003805.1 Gemmatimonadales bacterium | reverse complement strand
ACGTCGGGCGCTTGGGACTGGACACCCGGCCGGTCCGGCTGCCCGGGGTAGTGGAGGCGGCTCGCGCCGGAGCGATCGAGCGGCGCACGGCCGTGGCTCAGGTGCTCGCCTCGAGGACGCTCGATGGTGCAGCACTCGCCCTCGCACCGTTGTTCGACCGGTTTGAGCCAGCGCACGTGGCAGCCGCGCTGTATCACCTATGGACCGAAGGGTCACCAGTGGCGGAGCCACCGCGGGAGGGTCCCTCAGCCAGTCCTTCCGTCGCCCGCATGTTCGTGAACGCCGGCCGGAACGACGGTGTCACGGTGGCCGACTTGGTCGCGGTTCTCATCAAAGAGATCGGGGTGGATCGAGCGGCCATTGGTCGGATCGAGCTCAAGGACTCCCACGCCTTGGTGGAGCTCCCGGCCCAGAAGGTCGATTCCATCGTCCAAGCGATGGACGGGAAGCTCCTCAGACAGAAGCGAGTACGAGCGCGCCTGGACCGGGGAAAGCCCGCCCGGAGGCGTTAAAACGCCAACGGGCCACCCAGCGGGGCGACCCGTATCCCTCCATGAGGGTAGGCGATGTCGAAGCGAGTGCTTCGACTCCGGCGGCTAGCGCTTGCGGTTCACGGCCTGCTTCAGAGCTTTCCCAGCACGGAAGGCCGGTACCGTCGAGGCCTTGATGGTGATCGGCTTACCGGTTTGTGGGTTCCGGCCCTGGCGGGCCGCCCTCTTGCGGGTCTCAAAGTTGCCGAAGCCCGGAAGCTGGACCTTGCCGCCCTTCTTCAGGGTGGCGGTGATGATCCCATTCTTGGCAAAGAAGGTGTCGACAATCTCGTTGGCATAGACCTTCGAGGTGTCGAGCTTCTTCGCGACCGTGGCTACCATTTCCGCTTTGTTCATCGAACGCTCCTTGAGAGGAAGAGAATTGAGAATGGAACGACAGGCCGGCAGATCCGAGAAAAACCAGGCCCTGCCTGCAATATCGTGAGGTTGGCACCCCCGTCGCAAGCGCGCGCTTGACCGGCGCGACATCACGCGCTATCGTCCCGCGGCGCCAAGCGGAGAGAATCTACCGATGTACCATGGAAGTCATCCCGGATGGATCGAAGTCGTATGCGGGGTGATGTTCAGCGGCAAGAGCGAGGAATTGATCCGGCGAGTGCGGCGGGCAATCATCGCTCGACGCCAGGTCCAAGTCTTCAAGTCCCACCTCGACGCCCGTTACGCCGGGCTTTACAGCATATCAAGTCATGATGGGCGTGAGATCGAGGCGGCCCCGGTCGACACGTCAGCCGAGATCATGCGCCTCGTACGGCCCGAGACCCAGCTGGTCGCGATCGACGAAGCGCAATTCCTAGACACGGGCATCGTCTCGGTGGCGACGGAGTTGGCCTCGCGCGGGGTCCGGGTCGTCGTTGCCGGCACCGATACCGACTTTCGGGGCGAGCCGTTCGGCGCGATGGGTCACCTGATGGCCATCGCCGAAACAGTGGATAAGCTGCAGGCCATCTGTGTGGTGTGCGGTGATCTTGCCTGCCGGAATCAGCGGCTCATCGACGGCCAGCCGGCCCCATACAACTCTCCTACCATCATGGTAGGCGGCCAGGAGGCGTATGAGGCCCGCTGCCGGCACTGCCACCAGGTGCCAGCCAGAGATGAGAGCCAGACTGCCCTCCTGTAGCGCGCCCCCATGATCAAGGTCGGTCTCACAGGCAATGTGGCCGCCGGGAAGTCCGTCGTATTGGATCTGCTCCGGCGTCTCGGCGCGACCGTGATCGACGCGGATGCCCTGGTGCGAGAAGTCGAACAACCGGGTACGGCGGTCCTGCGACGGATCGCCGAGCGGTTCGGGCCAGATGCGCTCCGCTCCGATGGCGCGCTCGACCGGTCGAAGCTTCGGCGACGCGTCATGGGAGATCCGGCAGCCCTGTCCGACCTGAATGCGATTGTACATCCGGCCGTCGAGCTGCTTCACCGGGAGCGCATCGCCCAGGCCGAGCGTCGCGGCGATCCGATCGTCGTGAGCGACGTGCCGCTCCTGTTCGAGGTGGGTTGGGAGGACGAGTTCGACCTCATCATCCTGGTGGATGCTCCGGAGGAAATCCGGCGAAGACGCCTCGTGACCCTGCGCCAGTTCACTCCGGAGGAGGCGGACGAGTTGCTGGCCTCACAGCACCCCGCCGAGGGGAAGCGTCAGCGGAGTGACATCGTGATCGAGAATGTCGGATCGGTCCAGGCATTGGAGGCACGCGTCCGGGAAGTATGGAAGACCCTGGTAAATCAAGCCCCTGCCGAGGGCGCTTGATTTCGGTCCCTCTCCCGCGTATCCTCTCCCCCGCAATACCGAAACTGGGAGCCCGCGTGTCCAACGTGCCGGAAGACCTCCTCTATAGTGAGGAGCACGAGTTCGTCAGGAAAATCGAGGACGACATCATCGAGATTGGCATTACCGATTACGCCCAGGGCGAACTCGGGGATATCGTGTTTGTGAGCCTGCCCAAAGTAGGTGAGGAATTCGATCAGGGTCAGATGTTCGGCACGATCGAGGCCGTAAAGGCCGTCTCGGAGCTGTTCTGCCCGGCCAGCGGCGAAGTCGTGGAAGTGAACGGCAGCATTGAGGCCGACCCCGCAATGGTCAATAACGATCCCTATGGAGAGGGCTGGATGGTCCGATTCAAGTTGGGCGCCCCGGACGAACTCGATACCCTCCTCAACGCTGAGGCGTACGGCCAGCATATTGGCGAGTAAGAACACCCCGAGGTGAGACATTTGGCATGAACCAACGCCCCGGGGTCCAACCTCGGGGCGTTCGCATGTAAGGACTGTGACCGCTCATGGCCACCACCACAGAACAAACAGACCGTCCCACGTCAGATTCAGCGACGCCGGGCGCGCCTACGAGCTCCCCGCGTGACGGGGAGCGATTCTCAGACCGGCACATCGGACCCCGCGAGGACGACGTCCGCCAGATGCTCGACGCGATGGGCTACGAGTCGTTGGATACGCTGATCGATGCGGTAGTACCGGAGGACATCCGCGATCGCCGGCCCTTGAACCTCCCCGCGGCCCAGAGCGAGCAGGACGTGCTTGCGGCGCTCGAGCGATTCGCCGCCCAAAACACCGTCTTCCGATCCTATATCGGCATGGGGTATTCGGATTGCCACACCCCGCCGGTCATCCAGCGGAACATCCTGGAGAACCCGGGGTGGTACACTGCGTATACGCCCTATCAAGCCGAGATCGCGCAGGGGCGCTTGGAGGCCCTTCTCAACTTCCAGACCATGGTCTCGGACCTGACCGGACTCGAGATCGCGAACGCGTCACTGCTGGATGAAGCCACCGCAGCCGCGGAGGCGATGACCCTGGCGCATGCAGTCTCGCGGAAGCCGGACGCACACCGGTTCCTCATCGATGCCGGTTGTCATCCCCAGACCATCGCCGTGGTCCAGACCCGAGCCGAGGCGCGCGGGATCGAGACGGCCATCGGCAGACCGGCCGAATTCGCTTTCGATGCGTCGGTGTTCGGCGCGCTGGTCCAGTACCCGTCGACCGAAGGCCGCATCGAGGACTTTCGCGAGGTATGCGATCGAGCACATGGCGTGGACGCGCTGGTAACTGCGGCCACCGACCTCTTGGCCCTGGCCATTCTCGTACCGCCGGGAGAGTGGGGGGCGGACATGGCGGTGGGCAACTCCCAGCGCTTCGGTGTTCCGCTGGGCTACGGCGGCCCCCATGCCGCATTCTTCGCGACCCGTGATGCCTACAAGCGTCAGATCCCAGGCCGCATCATCGGCGTGAGCAAGGACCGCAGCGGCCACCCTGCCCTGCGGATGGCGCTCCAGACCCGCGAGCAGCATATCCGCCGCGACAAGGCCACGAGCAACATCTGCACGGCACAGGTACTGCTCGCCGTCATCGCCAGCATGTACGCGGTGTACCATGGCCCAGACGGCATCCGTCGTATCGCGGAGCGGGTACATCGTTTGGCCCGTCGTTTCGCCGACGGCGTGCGGCGGCTCGGCTATGAGACGGCCCACAAACGGTTCTTCGATACTGTGGCGGTTGACGTCGATGCCGACCGGCTACCGGAGATTCTCGCGGCGGCCCTTGCACGGAAGATCAACCTGCGTCAGATCTCGGCGACGCGCCTTGCACTCGCGTTTGATGAGACCACGACGGACGCCGATCTGTCCGATCTCCTCCAGGTGTTCAACCTCGGACGCCCCCTCGAATTCGGTCTCGACGATGTCACGGGAGACGACGATCGCATTCCGGCCGCCGAGCAGCGATCGTCGCCCTACCTGACGCATACCGTGTTCCACCGGTATCGCTCCGAAACAGAAATGCTGCGCTATCTGAAGCGCCTGGAATCGAAGGACCTCTCGTTGACGGCTGCCATGATCCCGTTGGGCTCGTGCACGATGAAGTTGAACGCCACGGCGGAGATGATGCCGATAACCTGGGCAGGGTTCGCGAGGCTTCACCCGTTCGCCCCGCGGAACCAGGCCGAAGGCTACACTGCCCTCTTCGAGACATTGGAAATTCAGCTGGCCGAGATCACCGGCCTCGCCGCCATCTCGCTCCAGCCCAATGCGGGCTCCCAGGGCGAATTTTCCGGTCTGTTGACGATTCGTTCCTACCACCGGGCGCGCGGAGAATCGGATCGCACCACGTGCCTCATTCCGCAGTCCGCCCACGGTACCAATCCGGCCAGCGCCGTGATGGCCGGCATGAAGGTCGTGGCTGTCAAGACCGACGCAGAAGGTAACATCGACATCGATGATCTCCGCGCCAAGGCGGAGAAGCACAGTGGGACTCTCGGAGCGCTCATGGTGACGTATCCATCGACTCACGGTGTGTTCGAGGCCGGCATCCGGGAAGTGTGCGAGATCATTCATGCCAACGGCGGACAGGTGTACATGGACGGGGCCAATCTCAATGCCCAAGTCGGGCTCTGCCGTCCCGGCGACATTGGCGCTGATGTCTGCCACCTGAACCTGCACAAGACGTTTTGCATCCCCCACGGAGGGGGCGGCCCAGGCATGGGACCGATCGCCGTGGCGGCGCATCTCGAGCGTCACCTCCCCGACCATCCGGTCGTGCCGCTCAGCCGGGAGGCGCCGTGCGGCACCATATCGGCGGCGCCCTGGGGGAGTCCATCCATCCTTCCGATTTCCTGGGCCTACCTCGCCCTCATGGGACCGGACGGCCTCACCGAGGCCACTCGCATCGCCATCCTCAACGCGAACTACGTGGCACATCGCCTCAAAGACCACTACCCACTGTTGTACAGCGGCGCCGACGGGTTGATCGCGCACGAGTGCATTCTCGATACCCGCCCCTTCAAGCGTTCGGTTGAGGTCGACGTCGAGGATGTTGCGAAGCGTCTCATCGATTTCAGCTTTCACCCTCCAACCGTCTCTTTCCCCGTCCCGGGTACGCTCATGTTCGAACCGACCGAGAGCGAGCCCAAGGCAGAGCTCGATCGATTTTGCGATGCAATGATCGCCATTCGAGAGGAGATACGAGAGATCGAGGACGGTCGCGCAGAACCGGGCAACAACATCCTGACCTACGCTCCTCACACCATCGCGGATGTGTGCGCGGACACGTGGGATCGACCCTATTCGCGTGAACGCGCCGGTCTCCCGACGCCGGAGACCCGGGAACACAAGGTATGGCCGCCCGTTGGCCGGATCGATAGCGCGTATGGGGACCGACATCTGATCTGTTCTTGCCCACCCATGGAGGCGTACGAAGACGCCTAGTTCCCCAATGGGGGGGGGTCGGGCCATGCGTTGTCATCTCGTGATAGAGCCGCTCCCCGAGCCTGGGTGGCGCAACATGGCCGTGGACCAGGCACTCCTGGATCTCGTCGCGGATGACGGGGACGCCTACCTACGACTCTACCGGTGGCAGCCATACTGCCTGTCCTTCGGCCGGCACGAGCCGGCCGAGCG
>JABDII010000316.1 GCA_013003805.1 Gemmatimonadales bacterium | reverse complement strand
TGACTGCCCGACTCGAGCTGATGGGCGATGCTCAGGATGAGGTTATGCTCGGCCTCGGCCTGGAGCAGCCACGATTTCGCCCGATCGAGGAATGATGCCGCGGCAGTGAACCGCCGGATCTGCCAATCGGCAGTGGTGTCCGTCATGGCACGAATGATCCGGCCCCGTCGAGCAGCGTGTCAAGGCATGTATGGCCCCGACGTTTCAATGTGCCATTTGGAGCGGGCTCACGAAACCGGACCGCACCGGCCATCGTAAAGTCTCTGTCCTGCCGGGTCGTCTCTCCCAACCCGGGAAACTCCGTTCTCGCAATCTCACTCCCCACTCGGCCTCGAGCGGCCCGCTCACTCGGCTAGGAGAAAAGACCATGGATCGTTGGCACTTTCGTTGGACCCTCCACGCTTCGGGCAGCGCCCTCGGCGCTCTCCTGTTGGCAACGGCACCGGCTGTTCTTCAGGCTCAGACCACCTCACCGAGCGCCAAGGTCCGGACGCTCACCGATACCCTGCCCGGCCGGGTCGGGGGTGTCACGGTCGATCGGCTGGGCCTCATTTACGTCGCCGATTTCCAGGAAACCGTGTGGAAGGTGACCCCGGACGGCAAGGCGACCCGCTTTGCGACTGGTCTCTACGGCGCCTCGGGCAACGCCATCGACTCCAAGGGCAACCTGTTCCAATCCAACTTCTCCGGCAACTACATCAGCAAGATCGATCGGTTCGGGAACCAGACGGTGTTCGCCGACAGCGGCTTGGCCGGTCCGGTCGGAATCACCATCGATCAAAACGACAATCTCTACGTGACCAACTGCCGCACCAACGCCATCAGCAAGGTCACCAAGACCGGACAGCTCTCGACCTACGCATCCGGCACTCATTTCAGTTGCCCGAATGGCATCACCCGGGACCCAGAGGGCAACACCTACGTGGTGAACTTCAACGACGAGCGGATGCTCAAGATTGCTCCGGACGGATCGGTCGGCGAATTCGCCACGCTTCCGGGCGGCGGCAACGGGCACGTGACGTTCGCCCGGGGCGACCTGTATGCCACCAGTTTCCGTGGCCACCGGCTCTACCGGGTATCGCTCGCGGGCGAAGTGACCCTGATCGCCGGCACCGGGGCCATCGGCGAGCAGGACGGCCCCGGCCTGGAGGCCACCTTCTCATGGCCCAACGGCATCGCCGCCGGCCCGCAGGGCGACCGGCTCTATGTCAACGACTTCATCAACCGCTTCCCGCCCACCCTGGAGGTCCTTCCTCAACCATTGACGGTCATTCGCCAGATCAAGCTGCCGTCGCTGACCGATGTGCTCACCACTGCTCTCCAGTCGGGGGGCATCGAGCCGATGCGGAGCGCCTACCGCGCATGGAAGTCGGATGCCACGACGGGCAGCGTGTTCACCGAGGCCGAGGTGAACCAACTGGGGTACCAACTCATGGGGCGGAACCAGCTGGAAGCCGCCACCGAGCTTTTCAAGCTCAACGTCGAGTCCTACCCGCAATCCTTCAACGTGTACGACAGCCTGGCCGAGGCCTACATGAATGCCGGGAAGAACGACGAGGCCATCAAGTTCTACCAGAAGTCGCTCGAGCTCAATCCGGCAAACACCAACGCAGTGCAGATGATGAAGAAAATTCGGGGGAGCTAGCAGCGCGCGAACGAGCCGCTAGAAAGCTGGACTCGACCTCACGACGGGGGCACCTTTATGGGAAGAGAGTACCCTTCTGCTAGGTGCCCCCGCCTCGTAAAGAGCCCTCCCCATAAAGGACATCGCAATGCTCCCAGATCCACTCCATCCCGCCATCGTGCACTACCCCATCGTCCTGGCTACCCTGCTCCCCCTCGCGGCCATTATCGCACTGATCATGATCGCCCGCGGATCCCACGCGAGGAAGACGTGGGCGTTCGTGGTGGTGCTCTCCGCCCTGCTGGCGGTCGCCTCGTTCGTGGCCGTCAAGACCGGGGAGGCGGAGGAGGACGCTGTCGAAGAGGTCGTCGCCGAGGAGCCGATTCACGAGCATGAAGAGGCAGGCGAGCGCATGCTCATCTTCTCCGGCATCGGTGTGGTGCTGATGGGACTCGGCCTGGCCAGCGGAGGACTAGGTCGCGCCGGGCGGTGGATCGGGACCGCGGGCTCCGTCGCCCTCTTCGTTGCCGCCTACCAGGTCGGCCGCCTGGGTGGAGAGCTGGTGTACGAGCATGGCGCGGCCGAGGCATACCTCGAGGAGGCGGCGCCTCCTAGGGAGTAGGGAGTAGGGAGTAGGGAGTAGGGGGAGGACGTAGGGAGTA
>JABDII010000300.1 GCA_013003805.1 Gemmatimonadales bacterium | reverse complement strand
GGCTCGGGAAGATCTGGAGCCGGAGCGCGTCCACCCCGGCCCGGTATTCACGAAACGGGTCCGACGGATCGAAGGGAATGAACGGATCCGCCGGGCCGAGGATGAGCGTCGTAGCCCACGAGATGGTTTGACGGCCGGCGGTAATCTCCAGCCAATCGTCCGGCGCCCAGGTGGCGTTCAGCCGGTCGAAGCGATGCCGCCACACCACGTGATCCGTTTCTTCCAGGTCCCACTGAAGCTTCACCCACTCGCCACCGCGAGGCACCACGAGGCCACGCGCCGAACCGTCCGCTCGTCGTTGGCTGTACGTAAAGACCTGCTCGTAGGCCACCTCGAAATCCACGGGACCGAGCACGGGCCGGGTCATGAGGCGCAGCCGGTTGACATCGCCCAGACCACCGGCATTGAACGGGGTCGAGTCGCTCCAGAGACCGACGTTCAGGTAGTAACCGCGTACGGAGGGCACTTGGCCGGGTGAGGCGCGAACCCCAGCCAGGAAGACAAGCAAGACGATCGCCAGCGCGCGGCTCACCGGGGCGGATGTGGCTCGCGCGGCTCGTCGGATGCTACGGCGCCATCGACCAGCCGGATGAGCCGGTGGGAACGCTCCATCACCTTCGGGTCATGTGTGGCGAAGACGAACGTCGTACCAAGCCCATGGTTCAGCTCCTCCATCATGTCGAGCAGCTGTTCGCTGGCCACGGAATCGAGATTCGCGGTGGGCTCGTCGGCCAACACCAAGGCGGGTGTTCCGGCAACGGCACGAATCACCGCCACACGTTGTTGCTGGCCACCCGAGAGCTTCCCCGGCCGCCGATCTTCCAGCCCCGCGAGCCCGGTGCGCTCGAACAGCCGGCTGACACGGCGGTTCCGCTCATCTTCCGGCATCCCTCGCAACAGCATGGGAAATTCTGCGTTCTCGAGCGCGGTGAGAACGGGAAGCAGATTGTAGGCCTGAAACACGAACCCTACGTGTTCCAGGCGCATACGCGCGAGTTCGCGGTTCGACATCTTGGTGACGTCCACTCCGGCAACCCACACGGTTCCCCGAGTCGGCCGGGTGAGGCCGCCGATCAAATTGAGAAGCGTCGTCTTCCCCGAACCGGATGGGCCGGCCATGGCCACGAACTCGCCCGGCTCAATCGTCAGCGTGACTCCGCGAACTGCCTGGACGTCCTCCGGCTCCTGCTCGAAGACCTTCCAGACCTCCTCGGTCCGCACCGCCGCTGAGCGAGGGTTGCCCTCGTGAGCTGGTATAGCGCTCATCGATCGAATTTCATCGCTTCCGTGACATCGATCCGCATGGCCCGAAAGGCGGGATAGAGGGAAGCGACTGCTCCAATGAAGAAGATGAAGACGAGACCCTGCGCGATTCTCGAGAGGCGGAACAAGGGGACGATGATCGGATCCAGGACGACGCCGGAGAAGCTCCAGTCGGCGTCCCAGGTGAATGAAATGTCTAGCCCGTTCCGCCAAAGGAGCCACGTGAGGAACAGGCCGAGCCCGATGCCCACGAGTCCACTCACCACGGTGAGGATGAGCCCCTCGACGAAGACGAGCACGCCGGTTTGCCTCGGGCTCAACCCCATGGCTTGTAGGAGGCCGAATTCCCGTCTCCGGTGCAGCACCGCCATCAGAATGGTGTTGACGATGGCCAAGGCGATGATGCCGAAGGTGACTCCTTGGAACATGTAGTTCCCCAGGTTGTCTACCTTCACGGCGGCATCGAGCTCCGGCATGGCCTCTCGCCATCCCAACAGCGCGACCTCCCCGTCGCCGATCGGGCCTGACAAGACCCGCCGGAGCACCCGGGTGAGCCGGGGCACGCGGTAGCTCGAGTCGAGCAGTACGGCGATCGTGGTAACGTCGTCACCGGCGCCGAGCCATGAGCCGGCCGTCACAATCGGGATGTGAATAAGCGCCTGATCGATCTCGGGGACACCCGTCTTGAACACACCGACCACTCGCACCAACTGTCCCGCGATCTCCCCCTCGGCATCTTGCGCCGTGACGACGAGTCGTGCGCCCACCCGCAAATGGAGCGCCTCGACCAGCCCCGTTCCCACATAGGCTGCCAGCCGATCGTCCGGCTCCAGGTACCGCCCCTCGACCAACTTGTCGTCGAGGATCGAGTAATCCGTTTCGGCGAGCGGGTCGACTCCTACGACTTGCGCCGGCCGTGCTCCATTGGGAGAGCTAGCCAAACCCCCAGTCGCGAGTCGCGGCACCACGTTCACGACATGCGGTGCGATGTCCGGACTCTGGAGCGCCTCCTCCACCGCCCGCCGGGCCGACGCCGACAATCGGTCATCGATCTTGCGGCTCAACTGGAAGGCCGGCGCCTGGACGGCGATGTGTCCGCTGCCCATACGCACGGCCGATTCGATCCAGTCTTCGTGGGTGCCGTCTCCCAACGACACCGAGAAGATGAGCAGCGCACCGCCGACGATCATCGCGAGGGCGGTGAGCGCGCTCCGACGCGTCTGCCGTCTCAGATTCCGGAGGGCAAGCCGAATCATCAACTCTGCGCGGGCCGTCATAAGCCGGAGAGGGTGTCGGCCGGAGGCACTCGTGCCGCGCGTGCTGCCGGATAGAGCGCCGCCACCAATGCCGTCACCAATAGGGCGAGGCCGGTCGCGATGGCAATAGCAGGCCGGTACTCCACCCGGAGCACCGGGCGAATGAGCGCTCCGAACATGGTGAAATCACCGTAGAGCCAGCCCAGATCCGGCGGAGAGAGGTGCCACCAGACCAAAACGGGAATAGTGATGGAGACGCCGATCAGCAGGCTGATCACTCCGAGGGCGAAGGCCTCACTGAGAACGGTGAGCACGACCTTGGGTGGCGTGGCCCCGAGGGCCAGCATGACGGCGATCTCGCGACGCCGTTCGAAGGTGGCCATCAGCATGGTATTGGCGACGCCGAACACGGCGATCGCGAAGACGATCCCGATGATGAAGTAATCCCAAGCTTCGACCAGCCGGGCATAGTCCAACATCTCCGGGCGCAGGCGGGTCCACGGCTCGACTTCGATCGCCAGGCCGAGCGGAGCGAGCCGTGCGCTCAGCCGGTCGGCGGCCTCAGGCGCGAGCCAGGCGTCGGTCGTCGTGGCCGCGATCTCGTGAATCCGCCCCGGCGTGAGGGCGGTGAGCGCCTGGAGTGACCCGATGGGGACGAGCGCATAGGAACCGTCCAGCTCGGGCATCCCGCTCCGGAATACGCCGGACACGCTGAACACGTCGTTGCCCATGGAACCGTCGGCTGCCGGCGCGACCAAGACCACGTCGTCTCCGACGTCCGAATCGAGCTGCCGTGCCATCTCCGTCCCGATCAGGATCTCGTTTCGTCCCGGCGTCGGAGCGTCGCCACGCACCACGCCCCGCATGATACGGCTCACTTTG
>JABDII010000250.1 GCA_013003805.1 Gemmatimonadales bacterium | reverse complement strand
GGCTCGGTGGCTCGAAGATGTTCTCCGGCTTCTGGTAGACCCCGATCACCTTGAGTGCATGGCCACCAACCCGGATCACCTCGCCGAGCGGGTCCATGCTGCCGAAGAGGCGCTCGGCGGCGAGCGTCTCGAGGACCACGACCTCGCGGCCGGCGAGCTCGGCCCGTGAGAAGAAGCGCCCTCGGAGGAGCGTGCCACCCTGAATGTCCATGTAGCGATCGTCCGCTGCGAACACGACCATCATCTGGGTCCGCACCCCTTGGTATTCCATTCGCTCGAACAGCTGGATCCAGAGACCCGAGTAGGCGATCTCCGGTACTCGTTGGATGGCCTCCAGGTCCTCGCGGTCCAGCACGGGGCGAATGCGGACTTCGTACGGCAGGTTGTCGGGGTCGAGCGGCGTCTGGGAGAGGAACCGCATGACGTAGAACGTGGTGGGTCCGGCCACCTCGAGCGTATTGAAGATCTGCGATCGCACGCCCTGGACGATCGAGGCCATGGCCATGACCGTCGTCACCCCGATGACCACACCCAAGATCGTCAGGGTCGAACGGAGTTTATTGGCGCGCAATGCATCCAGCGCGATGCGGACGCCTTCGTCCAAGTTATGGAAGATCATCGTCTATTCCCGCCGCAAGGCCGTGATCGGGTCGAGCCGGGCCGCGCGCGTCGCGGGGTACACCCCGAAGAGGATGCCGGTACCGGCGCCCAGCGTGAGCGCGACGGCCACCGACCAGAGCGTGATACGGGCGGGCAGGGGAGACACGTAGGAAACTATGTTCGCGAGGATCCACCCGGCCGCCACCCCGAGGGCCCCGCCCAAGGTCGATAGGGTGATGGCCTCGACCAGGAACTGCCGGCGGATATCGGCCCGGGTGGCCCCGAGGGACTTGCGGATGCCGATTTCACGGGTCCGTTCGTTCACGCTCATCAGCATGATGTTCATGATGACGATGCCGCCCACCACGATCCCGATGGCGACAACCGCCGGGATGACCGTGAAGAGGACCCGCGTCAGATTCCGCCAGAACTCGACCAAGGCATCCGCCTTGTCCACGGTGAAGTCGTTCTCCTCTCCCGGGCGCAGGCGGTGAGCGAGCCGCATCGCCTCTTCGGCGCGGGACATCCCGGGTGCGACGGCCTCGGCATGGTTCATCTTGACCGAAATGACGGTGGTCTTGCGTCGTCCGTAGATCGACTCGAAGGTCGATAGCGGCAGGAGAACGAAGCCGTCGAACGACTGGCCGAGCACCCGTCCCTTCTGGGCGATGACGCCCTTGACGGTGAACTCCCGGCCAGCCACGCGGATTTTTCTCCCAATGGCGAGGGCGGGGTTGCCGAACAGCTTGTCGGCGACCTCGAAGCCCAGGGCACACACATAGCGCCGTTCCCGGATGTCCGGGTCGGTGAGCGGGGTCCCGGCCGTAAACCGATAGTCTTGGACGGTCTGATAGGGCGGGGTGACGCCGAAGACGAGGACGTCGCCGACTCTCTGGTTGCGATACCGTACGTCGCTCGACGGAGTGGGCCAGCCGGATTGGAGCGCGACGGCCCGGGCCTCGGGCAGGGCGCGCCCCACGGCTGCGGCATCGCGCCGGGTGATGCGGGGCCGGCGTTGGATGATCCGAACCTGTTCGTCGTCGAGCAGTCCTATGGTGATTGGGGTGCGCCGCACTTGGAAGGCGTTGGTGCCGATCACGGCCCCGGCGATGTTCTCCTTGACGTACGCGTTCATCCCCTGGATGATGGCGACGACCGCCACCAGGAACCCAACCGACACGATGATGCCGAGGAGGGTGAAGAACGACCGGAGCTTATTGCTCAGGATGACGCGGAAGGCGAGACGCCAGGCTTCGAAGAATGGCATAACAGCCTCAAGCTTGGCGCCGCCTTACTCGTATCGCAATGCCTCCACCGGGTCGAGTTTTGCTGCCCGGTGCGCCGGATACAGCCCGAAGAAGACACCCGTGATGATCGAGGCGAACAGGGCCAGGGCCACCGACCACAGCGGGATCGTCGCGGGAATCGGGGTGAACTTCCGGACCCCGCCGGCAAGAAGCGCCCCCACGGTCAGCCCGATCGCGCCGCCCACCAGCGTCAGCGTTGCCGCCTCGACCAGGAATTGGAACATGATCTCCCGCCGAGTGGCGCCGAGCGCCTTTCGGACCCCGATCTCCCTGGTCCGCTCGGTTACCGAGATGAGCATGATGGCGACGACTCCGACGCCACCCACCATGAGAGCCACTCCGGACAGCGCGAACATCACGAGGAAGAAGACCTGCGTCACGTTGTCCCACATTTCGAGAAAACGATCTTGGGTGACGACCGCGAAGTTGTTCTCGTCTTTGGGCTTCAGCCCGCGCGAACTCCGCATCGCCGAGATGACCTGATCCTGCGCCTCCATCACGGTCGCATCCTCGATCGGCATCACGACCAGATCCATCCAGCCTTTCCAGTAGTCCGCTACCTTGGTGAAGGTGGTATGCGGCATGGCCAGGCGTGAGTCCCCGCCGCCTCCGAACAGTGATGCGGCCTCCACGTGCAAGCCGACGACCTCGAACGGTTGTCCGAAGATCTTGATCCGCCGCCCGATCGGGTCGAGGCCGGGGAAGAGGGTCTCGGCGAGCTTGTCGTTGATGACGGCGACCCGGGCGCTCGCGGCGTATTCGAGCTGGGTGAAGTTCCGGCCGGCCCGAATCTCACCGCCGGTCACAAAGACCCAGCTCGGGCTGAACCCCGCCATGCTGACACTGCTCAGGTTGATCGACTCGTAGCTCACCGGGCCTGAGGTGCCTTCCTGGAGCGTCACGTCGCGAATCAACGGGAGGTTCCGCAGCATCTCGCCTTCTTCGACCGTCATCCAGGGATTCCGGCGCCATGGAGAAAGTTCATCCGATCCGTCCGAGATCGTGATGCCGCCTGACCAGTAACGCACCACGAAGAAGGTCTTGGGGCCCGCGGTCTCGAGCATCTCGGTCACGCTTCGGTTGATCCCAGTGATGGCCGAGGCCATGCCGATCACCACGGTCACCCCGATCCCGATGCCCATAATGGTTAGCGAGGCCCGCACCTTGTTGCTCCAAATGGAGGCGAAGGCAATTCCGACGCCTTCGAATACCCGGTAAAGCGACATGGCCCGTTGATCTCCTCTTATTCCATTCCGAGTGCCACGATGGGATCCAACCGTGCCGCCCGATAGGCGGGGTAGACTCCGGCCACGATGCCCACCAGCACCCCGAGGGTGACTCCGAGCGCGATCGATATCGGGGCCACCACCGCGGGCAGCGGACTCAATTCCCGGACGACAAACGCGAGCGCAAGGCCGAGCACGATCCCGAGTGCAGCGCCGACGGTCGAGACGGTCGCGGCCTCGACCAGGAATTGGCCGAGGATGTCCGACCGTTTGGCGCCCAGCGCCTTCCGAATGCCTATTTCCCTGGTTCGCTCCGTCACCGACATCAACATGATGTTCATGATGACGATGCCCCCAACCACCAAGCTGATCCCCACCAGGAGCGGCAGGCCGAGCGAGAGATAACGAGAAACCCGATTCCACCCCTCGAGGGCGCCCTCGGCCGTCTGCAAGTGAAAGTTGTTTTCTTGATCCGGCTTGAGCCTGCGCCGGCCCCGCATCAACGCCTCGACCTCATTCATCGCTACCAGCATGCTGGTAGGGTTGTCGGCCTTCACCAATAGTTCGTCGAGCACGTTGATCGGACAAATGAGCCGGCGAGCCTGCGAGGTGTAGGGCATGATGGCGAACTTGTCCATCGACAGCCCAAACATCGTGCCCTGCTTCTCCACGATCCCGACGACGCGGTATTGGATCCCGCCGACGTTGACCCTCTTGCCAAGCGGATCTACTCCTTCGAACAGCCGCTCGGCGAGGAGGTCACCGATCACCAACACGGGTCGAGCGGCCCGCATCTCCTGCACCGTGAAGGCCCGCCCGGAGGCGATGGCGTAGTCCCGAATGTTGAAATACTCGGGCTCGGTCCCAATGAGATCGATATCCCTGGCCGTCTTGCCCCCAAAGGAGATACTCACGCGATCCACGCAATACATGGCCGTCCGAACCGGGGTCTCGATACGGGGGGCCACGTATTGAGCATCGGCGACCGAGACCCGGGGCCGGCGACGCCACGAGAGCCATTCCTCACGCGTGATGTTGCCGGTGGAAAAACTGGGCCGTTGACGCAGCTGGAACGCGTTGGCCCCGAAGATTCGGTTGGCGATCCGATCTTCCATATAGTGATTCATACCTGCCACGATCGACCAGACCGCGATGAGGAACGTCACGCCAATGAGCACGCCGATGAGCGAGAAGAAACTCTTGAGCTTCTGGGCCCAGAGCATCCGAAGCGCCATGCGGATGGCCTCGAGGAGGCGCATCAGGCGGCACTCCTGGTCCGCTCGTCGCTCGCGATCCGGCCGTCACGGAGTGTCACCACCCGCTGGGCGTGCGCGGCGATGTCGAGCTCGTGCGTCACCAGCACGATCGTTTGGCCGTCCGCATGGAGCCGGTGGAACACCTGCATGATCTCCTGACTGGTGGCGCTGTCGAGGTTACCGGTTGGCTCGTCGGCCAGGAGGATAGACGGGCGGCTCACCAAGGCGCGGGCGATCGCGACCCGTTGCCGTTGACCACCGGACAGTTCGTTGGGGCGGTGATCCATCCGATCGGCCAGGCCGACTCGCGCCAGCGCCTCGGTGGCGCGGAGCCGCCGTTCGCGGGCCGAGTGACCGCCGTAGACCAGCGGCAGCTCCACATTGTGGAGCGCGGTTGCCCGTGGCAGGAGGTTGAAGGTTTGGAACACGAAGCCGATCTCGCGATTCCGCACCCGGGCGAGGGCCAGATCGCCCATGCGCGAGACCTCCTGCCCATTCAGCCAGTATTCCCCGCCGGTCGGGGAATCGAGGCAGCCGATCACGTTCAACAGCGTGGACTTTCCCGATCCCGATGGGCCCATGATGACGACGTACTCGTTCCGCCGAATGGCGAAGCTGACGTCTCGGAGGGCGTGGATGTGCTCTGAGCCCAGCTGGTATTCCCGAGACAGCTCTCGCGTTTGAATTACGCAATCCGGCATGGAATCACTCCGATTCCCGGGCCGCCGAAGCGGACTCCCGGACCTTGGTGCTGTCCTTCATGTCCCGGATCGCCTGATACGGGCCGGCCACGATGGTGTCGCCTTCACGCAGCCCCTCGAGGACCTCGAAGTGTTCCTCACCCGCGACCCCCACCTTGAC
>JABDII010000226.1 GCA_013003805.1 Gemmatimonadales bacterium | reverse complement strand
CCTCTAGCCTACGCCTGCCGGTGTCCTCGGTACAGGGTACCGAGCTACCTTTCTGTATCTGTCTTCTGTCTCCCGGAGAAATGTTCCATGCGCTGGTCCGCCGTTGTGCTCCTGTCCCTCGTGGCTGTGCCCGCCGCCGCGCAGTCCGACCCCGCTCTCGAGCACGCCCGGGCGATTCTCCGCTCGACGCCGCTCATCGATGGCCACAACGACCTCCCTTGGGCCATCCGGCGGTTCGATAAGGCGCCGTTCGACGTGGACGCCTACGATCTGTCGCAGCGGACGCGGGGCCAAACCGACATCGCCAGGCTCAGGAAGGGAATGGTCGGCGCCCAATTTTGGTCGGTCTACATCCCCGGGGAGATTCCCGATAGCGGCTACGCCCGAGTCCAGTTGGAACAGATCGACATCGTCCGGCGCATGATCGCCAAGTACCCGGACGATCTCGCCTTGGCTCTCTCGACTGCTGATATCGAGCGAGAGTTCGCGCGGGGACGCATCGCGTCGCTCATCGGGATGGAAGGCGGGCATGCCATCGAGAACTCACTCGGCGCCTTGCGTGCCTACTACGACCTGGGCGTCCGGTACATGACGCTAACGCATAATGTGACCCTCGACTGGGCCGACGCGGCCCATGGGCAGCGGCGTCACGGGGGCCTGACGGCCTTCGGCCGCGAGGTCGTGCGTGAGATGAACCGGCTGGGCATGTTGATCGATCTGTCCCACGTGTCTCCCAACGTCATGCGTCACGCGATCGAGACCTCGGAGTCGCCGGTCATTTTCTCGCATTCTTCGGCGCGGGCTGTGACCGACGTTCCTCGCAACGTGCCGGATGAAATTCTGCGATTGCTGCCGGCGAACGGCGGCGTCGTGATGCTCACGTTCGTCCCGGAGTTCATTTCGGAGGCCGTGTTGGCCGCAGCCAACGCTCGTCGCGGCGAGGTGCGGCAGTTGTTCCAAGGCGTCACGGAAGCGGCAGAGCGCCGCCGGATCTGGGAGGAATACATCCGGACCCACCCCATGCCGCGGGCAACCGTGGCTGATGTGGCCGATCACATCGAGCACGTCCGCCGTGTCGCCGGGGTCGATCATGTCGGAATAGGCAGCGATTATGACGGGATCGACCGTGGGCCGACCGGACTCGAGGACGTCTCGACGTTTCCTACGTTATTCGCTGAACTGATCCGCCGCGGCTGGAGTGACACCGACCTGAGGAAGCTCGCCGGCGAGAACGTGCTCCGGGCCTTTCGGGCAACGGAACAGACTGCCCGACGGCTTCAGCAGGAGCGGCCCCCTTCGACGGCAACCCTCGAAACGCTGGATCGCAATTGAGCGGAGGGGGGTCAGCGGGAGCCGCGGCGGGCGCGCTTCCTCTCATGGAAGGCGAGGATGACCCCACCTACCAGTGCGATGGTCCCAAACGAGAACCATTGGATGGCGTAACTCAGATGGGGCCCGTCGTCGATCGGCCGCGGCTCGAGCCGGCGGGGATATCGCGGTAAGCCACTGTCGGGCTCCTCGAGGACGTAGACGTCGAGGATGGGGTATGACAGGCGGGCCCGGAGCGCCGCCAGATCGAGGCGCTTCCACGTGGTCCGTCCTGCATGGACCAGCGGCGTGCCACCGTCCGCATCGGTCGGAATCGCAAAGGCAATCCCGGTTACGCGCCTCGGCCCCACTTCGTCGAGGGAATCTACCTCCGCAGTCATCGCATCAGGCGCCGGGACGAAGCCCCGATTCACCAACACCGCGGTGTCGGAATTGGTGAGCCGGAGCGGGGTAACAACATGCACACCCGGGGCCTCCCGGTAGACCCTTCCTCGTACGACCACCTGCTGCGAATGGTCAAACTCCCCCACCGCCGTCACGTGTCGGTTGGGGAGGGGGTCCGCAATCCCTTGGGGCAAGGGGTCATTGAGCGACAGCGACGGCAGTGTGCGTTGGGCGATGGAAGTCGCATTGATCGCGCGGCGTTGGTGCAGGCGATCGACCTGCCACAGGCCGAGCCGGAGGCACGTGGCCGTGACGAGAAGGATGAGGCCGACGAGAACAGGCGTTGATCGAAGTGACATCGATGTCTGCGTTGGAGGACAATCCAGGGCCTATCGTTCGTCTGCCTGGCCCTGAGACAACAGCCTAACACCAAGTCTTACAACCAGTTAGTGGCCAATTGACCGATTGGTCTACGCCTTGCCTTTTGGCTCGGTGCGGCATGGAACCAGGTGGTTGCCGGTCACAAGTATAAGCAGTTCGGTCACGGCCTTCGGCCGCCCGAATGACACAGCAGAGGATACTCTTATGAGAGTCGCGCTATCGTTTGCCACAGTGTTGGCGCTCGTTCTCGGGTTTGCACCCGACGCCAGCGCCCAAGGAAGACGGTCGACGCTCCGTGAGATTCACCGCAACTATCGAGAAGGCTTCTGGTTTGCGGCCGGCCTCGGAGCGGGGAACGAAGCCTTTGACCTCAAGGGCGTACCCGGCGGGTTCGGCGACGATGTGACCGGACCAGCCATCACGGTCAAAGCGGGCGGTACTCTGAACCAAAACCTCCTCTTGGGAGGCGAGGTGTACGCCTGGACCTGGAATGAAGATTTCGATCTGGACGAGACGCTCACCAGTGTCATGTTCATCGCCCAGTGGTATCCCGCGCGTCGCGGCGGGTTCTTCGTGAAGGGCGGCGCGGGATTCGCCCACTTCCGGCAAGAGACCGGGGGACGGTTCTCATTCCTTGTGGATGAGGAGACGGGATTTGGCGCGGTCATCGGCGCCGGGTATGACATTCGCGTGGGACGGAACATCTCCATCACGCCGACGATCGATCTCTACGGCCAGAGCTACGATGATTGGCGTGAACGTATTGTGAATCTCGGTGTCAGCGTCACGTTCCATTGATCGTTTGACACGGGCTCGGGAGGACGAGGGGGTCAGGCTTGAGCTTGGCCCTCTCGTTGACGTCTGGGACCCCCGTCGGACTCCCTGACTGTGATTGGTAACCCACTGTGGGTTAAGGGGTTGACGCGCTTGACCCGCCCGTGCCGGTCGGCTATCTTCACCCGTCTCCGCCCTGGTGGTGAAATTGGTAGACACGCTATCTTGAGGGGGTAGTGCCGAAAGGCGTCGCGGTTCGAATCCGCGCCAGGGCATCGTAGTCACTCGAAGAATTCCCGCCACTGTAGCTCAGGGGTAGAGCAGCTCACTCGTAATGAGCAGGTCGTCAGTTCGAATCTGACCAGTGGCTCTCCGCTGGACGCGCCTCACTCATCGCTCGTTGATGCCTCAAAGGCCCTCCTCGCCGCTCACTGTCGTGTCTCCCACCGCCTCAGGACCCATGGCGTTCCACGGGAGCGCCGCCCCGCGGCTGCTTCTCTCCGGTTGGATGCCCAACTGCCATACCATCTGATCGAAACGCGCCGACTGCACCGTCGCGTCGGTCGGCAACATCCTGCGTAAGTAGCGGTGCTCCAGCCAGCCGAGCAACGCGCTTGGGTATCTTGGCTGACAATCGTCGAGAACGGTGTCGGGTATGGGAGCATCGGTGATTGCTCGCGCCAGCCGCAGCGTCCAATAGCAGCACCTCTCCGCTCGATAGCTTCGTGCGCGATCCACAAACGCGGGCCACTCGACCGTCCCGTTCCGCACGATGGTGTCCACGTCGCGCATGGTCCGCCAAGCCCCGACTTGCATGACATGCGACCAGGCGAAATGCAGGCAGATGTGGAGCAGTTGATCGGGGAGATCGGGGATGAGGATGGTGCGGTCCCTTGCCGGAATCGACGTCCGGCGGGCGACGAAGTCTTCAGCGAAACCGTGAAACGGTTGATTGCGCGGAAACAGTGCGGTATGGAGCTCGAGGCGAAGGCCAGTCCCGGCACGGTCCCCCAGCGGAGGAAGGTGGTGATGCTCCGCATAGCGGGCTTCATCCCGGATATCGCCGCTCCAATCCCACCCGGATGGCCTGAGCAGGTCTCGCGCCTCCTTGGCCCGCCCGCTATCGAGGAGCAGGAGGTCGAGGTCGCCCATGGGTCGCTCAGCGAACGACCCATAGACTGTATACGCGAGTGCCGCCCCCTTGAGGATCATCGTTTCGATGCCGGCCTGCTCGAGGATCTCGAGCGCTTCATGGAGGCGCCGCTCGAGATGGGTCGCATGAAATTCCTCGATCATTGCCAAGCGTCGTAGCTCTTCAGCCTCGGCTTCCGGCATGGCGAAGCCCTCGATCTCACCGAGCCGGTGACGGAGTGCCGGTTCCGCGCGCTCCCGAGTGGCTAGGAAGAACAGCTGCCGCCAGCGAAAGGGCCCTGTCAAGAGGGTACGCATTCGGACCTGGCGCTCCGCATTGGGTTGTCCCGCTGTAAGGAGGAGCACTTGGACTTCTGGTGTGAGACGCGAGAGGGTCATGCGGTGGGCCCCGGCGGCCTGGAGTGCCATTCCAGTAGTTGCTGAACCAGGTGGTCGACGTGGGCGAAGTCGCGCTCGTATTCGAGTGAGTAGACCGGTACGTCGCGGGCCACGGCAACTGCTCGTTCGAACAGGGCTGGCGCTTCGGACTTGCCGAGCAGCGCACCGATCTTGGTGTGCTGGACCAACGCCATGGCCGCTGGAACATCAGCCAGCCGAGACCGTGTGGCCGGGCCGGACGGTGTTTGGGGTGGCGGACTCAGGATGTAGACGGCGGACAGCGGCGCCACGTGGTTCGCCAATGCGTCCTTGGAGAGTTCATCGAGCACATGCTTTCCTCCGTATTCGCGACTGGTGCCGATGCGATCCGGCGCGAGACGCTCAGCCGAGTCGGCCCAGAGCCGGACACTGTGCACGCCGGGCCACAGCTGGATCGGATGGCCGAGCTCCACCGGGAGGGTGTCATCGGTAAGCAGCTTCGCCCCTCCGCGCGTCATAGCGAGCGCAAGCGTTGACTTGCCGTAGTGTTTCGGTGCCAGGAAGGCGATCCCCCCGTGCGTAAGCGCGACGGCGCTCCCGTGAAGACAGAGGAGTCCGGAGAGATGGAGCGCCCCCGCCATGACCCGCCCCGCGACGTCGATCAGGGCCAGGTCAAGGTCCGCGTCCGGTGTGGGAAACCACACGATGTCGCGCCCGTCCGCCGACACGTCGAACACTCCGGTATCAGTGTAAACGAATCGAAGGCCTCGAGGGGTCTTGGAGACCCTGAGGTGAGAGCCGGCGTCGAACGCCACCTCGCCTAAGAACTCGCCGGCGTCTGGCGGCGGCGCCTCGGGGGACCGATGAAATGACCAAGTCGGGTGCGCCCCGCCCCCGCCCCCGCCCGCGGGTCGGAGGTCGGGAAAGTGAATCTCCGATCGAAGAACCCCACCAAAAATCGCATGATCCGGCACGACGCTACATCACCTCTTCTTGGCGACTTGAATGTCCGGAAGTTCGGTGAAGGAGCCGGTGTGTTCCTCGTGGTCCCCCAGAACCATGTTCCGGAACTCGACCCAGGCATGGGCGTCGAATCGTCCTTCCCG